>CALEIO010000082.1 GCA_937875885.1 uncultured Clostridia bacterium
CGCTGGGTGGTAGAGAAAAAGGAATTCTGCGAAAAGCATTTGAAGATATTCTACCCTATGAAATATCCTACAGAAAGAAAAGTCCCTATCCAAAAACTCACAACCCTGTGTATTTCAGATGTGTCGCCGAGAAAGTAAGCAGGATTCTTAATAAAAACACAATTCTGAATGAATTTCTCAACAAAGATTCCATCAACAGCATTATTAAGTTTCCCGAAAGCATCACCAATCCCTGGTACGGGCAATTAATGAGAGCACCACAGATTCTTGCATATATAATTCAGCTTGACACCTGGTTTGATTCTTTCAACGTAACAATTATATAAAAAAGAAACAAGTCCGGTTTTATCCGGACTTGTTTTATGTAGAATAAATTATTCTTTTGTTGCTTCCATCTCGTCAGAGTAAGCATAGAAGAGTTTCAGTGTTTCGCCGTCTTCTGCATAAACGCCATCAATTGTGTAGATAACGTAAGCCTTTGCTACCCAGGTCTGGCCAACGGGCACGTTACCTTTACCCCATGTTGCTGTACCACTCTGTGCGGGTTTCGCAGGACCTCTGTCATAAACATTAGTGTTTGATGTGCCAACAAAGAGAGCGTCGTCTGTGTAGTTATCCTTGCTTACACCGAGAATACCAACCTTAACGATTGTGTACTCTTCGGGCACATACCAGCTGAAGTAGAATGTGTTCTTTGCTGCATCTGTTGTTGTATCAATACGATCAACAGTTACGAGAATTGTCTGCTCAACCTCTGCATCCTCAGCAACGAATACTGCTGTAAGCTTCATATCAGTTGTGGGATATACCTTATACTCTGTGGAGTAGCTCTTGATTGTGCCGGTCTCGTCAACCCAGTATGCGAACTTCTGACCTGCAGGAGCTGCATCAGCAGTAAGTGTAACACCATTACCGGAGAGCACCTTGCCACCGCCTGTACCGTTTACAACTGTTACGTTAACGTAAACAAGCTGTCTCTGCCAGATGGGAAGAACTGTAACATCCTCACCTGTAGCAATAGCTGCCTGAATCTCTGCCTCTGTCATATTCCAGCCAACAAAATCGTAGCCGAGAGCAGTGGGAGCATCGGGCATATTAATTGAATCTGTACTTGAGTAATACTGTGAATCAAGAACTCGGCCGAATTTACCAACTCTGTCATTCATAAATGTTACAAGCTGGACACCTTCTACCTTTGTAGCAAATACTGCTTTGTAGTGGTCACTTCCGGTTGCAACGAATGTATAAGCAAGTTCATTGGTAATAATCATACCATTGAAGGGATTGAACCAGCCAAGGAAAGTTGAATCATCAGTAAGCTTTGCTGTGATTGTGTATGTAGCACCGATAGATGCCTTGGAGTTTGCATAGGAAGAACCCTGGGGACGAGCATTGCCGCCGTTTACGGAAATTGTAAAGCCTGCGCCACCTGCCACCTCAACCTTAAGAGAACCTGTTGTAGCCGGTGCTATGGGAGTTGTGGGGATCTTCTCGTACTTTGCTTTCACAATAAGATTGGATGTTACATTATCAAAAGCTGTATCCCAGCCGATGAATGTATAACCTGAACGCTTGGGGGCTTCGGGAGCAACAGCTGCGCCACCCTCTTTTACCACCTGAGCATCAATGAACATACCATTGTAGTCGAGGAACACAACAGAATAGCTTACCTTTTCAACCTCAGGCTCTGAAGGTTCTGTGGGTTCTGAAGGCTCTGTGGGCTCTGAAGGCTCGTCGGGAGTTGCGGGATCTGAAGGCTCTGTTTCGGAGCTCTTTGCATAGTGGATTGTTGCTGTACCAAGAACATCGTTCTGATCTGCTACTGCAACCTCTGCCCATGTAGCAGGTGAACCTCCATAGTAAACATCTGCAAGAACTGAACACAGTGCAAATGTTTTGTATTCGATAGCAGTTACAGTCTCGGGAATTGTTATGCTCTCAAGAGCAAGACAGCAATAGAATGCATACTCACCGATATAATTTACTGTGTCGGGAATTACGATATTTGTCAGTGAATCAGCACCGTAGAAAGCATAGTTTTCGATACCTGCTACAATATAACCGTCAATTTGTGCGGGAATTGTAATCTCTGTGCTTGAACCTGTGTAATATGTGATGTAAGCTTTTCCGTTCTTAACAACATAATGGAAGCCTGTATTTGCATTATCGGGAACATTATTTGTTGCGGGAGCTACAGTTTCTGTAACTGCGATGCCATCTGTAATTACAGCCTTACCATTCGTAAAGTAATACTCTGTAGCATCACCCTTGATTGTCATTTCCTGAATAACAGTGTCAACCTGGGATTCGCCCTCTGCAATCACTTCAAAATCAACTGTGATAAGAACATTGCCATTTCTGAAGTCGTATCCCTGGATTTTAGATGCATTGAATGAAATTACACCTGCAACATCAGGATAGAACACGCCATCAAGACCGGGGCAAGCAAATTCTCTTTCTGTAAGAGTGGGATGATTGTTCTTTCTGATGAGAGAAAGTTTGGATGCATCGTATGATACAACACCCTGAATATTCTCAAACAACCTGTCTGCCTTCAGGTTCATTGTATATGTAATTTTGTCGCCTACTTTTGCATCGTAGAATTTGCCGTTCATCCATACACCTGTTGTAACTGCTTCATCCTGAATTTTTGAAACAGATACATCAAGACGGGTGTTGTCAGAAACCTTGATTGTGAACTTATATGTACCACCGGTAGCAACAAGAGTACAATCAGCAGTTCTGTCTGTACGGAATCCCCAACCACTGCAATTATCCTCAATGGTACCGAAATTACCAAACCACTCACCTGTTACTGTATTGTGAAGCTTGAACTTATATGTACCTGCGCTGATGGTATAAGTGCCTTCAACGACTGTTGTGCTTCCCTGTGCATACTGCAGAATATCACCTGCATTCCAGTTGGTGAAATCGCCCTTAAGGGAATACTTGTACTCTGTTGTGGAATCGTCAACATCAGGAGCTGTGTTGCCGGAAGACTGGTAGTTGTAAGAAGAAACATTCCACTTGTTTGTGCCTGCAGATGAACCGAGAGTAAACGCTGCACCCTCTTTAATGCTGGAGCTGGGAACATTGTTAGTTCTTCTGTTGGTAGAACTACCGTCAGAGAACTTGATATAGTCGATATCAGCGGGAACCTTTGCAGAATAGATAGCCTTGTTATTCTTGTCTGTTTCTACAAATGTCATCTTTTCGCCGGGATATGTGCTGGGCCACTCTGCTTCGGGTGTTAAACCCTCTTGGCCGTAGAAACCGTAAATGTAAACATTGCTCCAGCTGGTGTCCTTTACAAAATAAATAGTTACATATCCGCCGGGAACAGCTGTATCTGCCTCTGCAAACTGTGCCTCAAGCCAGTTAAGTCTGGAGATAAGCCAATCTGCTGCATAGTCAGCCTGACCAGTATAAGTCTTCTGATTGTAGGACTTTGTTGTATAAGAAAGAGTGTTAGTCTCTTCGTTATAATCATAAACTCTGAGAGAGCTGTGGTCAGCAATCCAGGAGTTGATAGTGTTGTTTGAAAGCTCCCATCCACCGTTGGAATAGTTCCATTCACCTGACTTGGTAAGGTAGCTCATATAATCATCGGCTGCCTGAAGTCTGCCTGTGCCGTCTTTCTCACCCTGGAGGATTTCTGCAAGATCAGCAAACTCTGCTGCCCAGTGTTCCTTTACTATATCCATAAAAGTCTTGCCTGCAGATGTTTTGGAATTCATATAGCAAGCCTGTGAGAATACGGTACGACCATTACCCTTGGGATCGAAGTTGCTATCGATGTGGATAACTTCTCTTGTGTACCAGCCATCGGGCTTGATAATGCTGAGCACGTTGCCGTTGATATCTTTTCTGTCAGAGATACCAATAGTATTACCTACACCGTTGTCATAGTCCCATACAGGAGATGCATAGAACTTTGCTTCGTCGGAGTTATATACAAAGTAACAGCTTGTGAGCGCACCATCAAGGTTCTTTGCAATTTCGTTTACAAGATATGCTCTTGCAAGGTCGTCGATATCAATGATTTTCTCAAGAGCTGTCATATTGTCTGTGTAGAGTGCATCTTCAAGCTCCTGATATTTGGTTTTGATAAACTTGATCTGTGCGGATGTGGGTTCATCGGGTACTTTGTGAGTCATAACCTGACCACGGCCTGAAAGGAATGTCAGATCGCCTGCGCTTGCAGCTTTTTTTGCCATATCAAGTTCAATAATAAAGTCAAAGTTTTCTGTGGGAACAACATCGCCCTCTTCCTCGATCTCTACGAGAGGCTCTTCAAGGTCGGACATAACTGTGTTCTTACCCATTTCGATCTTCTGTGTGAGCTGGTAAGATCCCTTGTAATAACCGTTTACAAAGAAATCTACAAAACGGGAATCACAAGCATACATCATTCCAACTTCGTGGGAAAGATCGTAGATCATACGATTTCTGATGAGGGAGCTGTCCTGTGCATTTGCAAGGAGTGACCACTTCTTGCCCTTCATACCGTCAAGCTGAATGTTATCGTTGTATGTAATATTGAAAGGTTTCTTCGCAAGATCCCAGGTTGTGTTACCACGGCCCTTCATCTTCTTTATTGCGGTGTCTTCCATAACTCCGTTTTCAAGGGATGCAACAGCACCTGCAAGATTCTTTACCTCTCTGTTCTTTGTGTTACCTGTAAGGAATGCATAAACATCATAGGTAGCATCATTGATTGTTGTTTCGGTTTTTGCGCTGTTATCGTTAACAGTTACCATACCAACTGCAGAGTTAACAAAAATTGCACCTTCTGAGTCTGTTCTGCAAATTTTCACTGTCTGGGTTGTTGCACCTGAACAAGTGTACTTTGTGCCATCAACATAAGGCACGGTTGCATACTCGCCTGCAGGAATTGTAACACCGTTAACAGTTACAGCAGTGGTATATGTGTTGAGCACAATTACCTCTGTCTCTGATGCAGTCTTAGGAAGATAGAAGTAACGACTGTCACTTCCGTTATTCCAGCGCTGCCAAGCATTGGTGCCTGCAACCTCTTTGCCTGCATAAGCATAAAGTCCACCTGCTGCCTGGTAAGGCAGAGAATACTTTGTACTTAATGCTGCAGATGTGTCAGCACCTGTTTCTGCTGCCTGGGGAGCTTCAGCTGAAACTTCAGCATAAGCATCAGGTTTTACGTTAGTGATAATCTCTTCTGAAGATTCCTCTGCCAAAACTTCCTGTGTTTCTGTTGTTTCCACAGTGTCTGCAAGAATCTCGTCAGAACTTACGCTGTCTGCAACAACTGCTGATACTGATGATACAGGCACAATACTGATAAGCATCACAAGCAGCAACATGCAGGAAAGCGCACGTTTGAAAGCCATCTTGAACATAATTTATCCTCCCAGAAAATATTCTTATTTCCATAATACACTAATGTTTGACCAAGGTCAAGGAAAAACACCCTTTTTTTGACAATTATGTATTGATATAATAACATAAGATAAAATCAAGAAATGATATTGTAAAAAATCTTAAAAAATGATAATATATAAGCACAAGGGGTGATTTTTTGGACAAGCAAAAATATTCAGATAGTATAAACAGATTTGCAAAAAACAAAACAGCATACAAAATACTAAAGATGTTATATATGGGGTTACCTGCATTGGTCTTCGTTACATATCCCGTAATGCTGATTATCAAAGGCTTTCTGGCTTTAGACAGAGATTTTCTCTTTATGCTGTGCATTCCTGCAGGCACACTTGTGCTTGTAAGTCTGTTGAGGAAAATCATTAACCGACCCAGACCTTATGAAAGATTTGACACTCCTCCCCTTTTTGACCGTGACGGAAAAGGAGAATCTATGCCAAGCAGACACACATCATCAGCTTTTATCATTGCTACGAGCGCCCTTGCGCTTAATGTATGGGCAGGCATAGGACTTCTTATTATTGCCGCAATAATCGGACTCACAAGAATTCTTTCGGGAGTTCATTATATCTCTGATGTACTTGCAGGTGCAGGACTGTCCATTATCATCGGCACAGTATTTTTTATTATTCTGTAAATAAAATAAAAAAACAAAAACCGTGTTTGAGCGAATCAAGCACGGTTTTTTATATCATTCTGTTATTGATAAATCCTTTATAACCTCGGAGGCTATGACAAGTCCTGCCACAGAAGGGACAAAAGCTACACTTGCCACAGTGGGTTTGCCTGAAGAATCCATAGGACAAGCAGGCACTTTGGGAATTTCTTTGGAATATACGGTTTTAAGGTGAGTTATACCCTTTTCTCTGAGCAAACGTCGCATTGTACGAGCCAGAGGACACACGCTTGTTTTTGACAAATCTGCTACTTCAACCTGAGTGGGACAGAGTTTATTGCCAAAACCCATACTGCTGATTATGGGGATATTCAGAGCATTTGCACGGACACAAAGCTCAACTTTTGCAGGTACTGTATCAATAGCATCTACAATGTAATCATAAACAGAAAGGTCGATAGAATCTGCATTTTCGGGAAGATAGAATTTCTGCAGGGCGGTAACCTTGCAATCGGGATTGATGTCGAGAATTCTTTCTTTCACAACTTCAACCTTTGGCTTGCCTATGGTTGAATGAAGAGCGCAAAGCTGACGGTTGAGATTTGTAACCGAAACAACATCATTATCAACGATGGTGATTCTGCCGATACCTGCTCTTGCGAGTGCTTCGGCTGTGTATGACCCGACTCCGCCAAGACCGAAAAGGATGACGTTTTTGTTTGAAAGATTTTCTGTTGAGTTTTCACCGAGAATCATTTCTGTTCTCAGAAACTGCGAATGTTCCATCTGGTACCTCTTGAATATAATTATACACTATAATAATACAACAAAATATCATATATTGCAAACTCTATTTTGATAAAATAAAAATATTGTCATTATTTGTTATCTCTGTTATAATATCAGCAGTATCGGAGGTGACGGAATGAAAAATTTCAGAATCGGCGTTGCAAGCGTAACTTTCAGAAATAAAAGAATTGCGGAAGTTGTTGAGATTGCAAAAAAAGCAGGCGTCGGTTACATCGAATGGGGTGCGGATGTTCATGTCAGAACCCTTGACGAAGCCAGAGAAGCCAAGGCTCTCTGCGATTCAAACGGAATCAGAATCTGCTCATACGGAAGCTATTACCGTGTCGGAAGCGGCGATATGTCGGATTGGAAAAGAATATGTGAAAATGCCGATGCAATGGGAGCATCTTCAGTCAGAATCTGGCTCGGAAACAAGGACAGCGAAAAAACATCTGAAGAAGAATATGCTCATCTTCTCAAAGACCTGAAAGCGATTTGTTCCGTTGCAAAGGAATATAACCTTCTTGTCTGCCCCGAATGTCACGATAATACTTTCAACAACAACACCGATGCTTTTCTTAAAATGAGAAGTGAACTTGGTGCGGATAATTTCAAAACCTATTTTCAGTCCAGATATTTCAGATTCGGTTATGATATGGACAGAATTGAAAGAACTTTTGATTATATCGAAAATGTTCATGTCAGCTACCGTGATCTGAAAAAAGAGCAACGGTTCAGAAAAAAAGACAGAAAATATCTTGATAAAATTCTGAAAAAGCTCGGTTCTCTCGGTTTTGACGGCATAGTTCTTGTTGAATTTACTAAAGATTCTGGTTTAGATGAGCAAAGTATAGAAATAAATCAAATAAAAGAAGCGTTGACTAATACATTACTTCAACTTAAAGAAGTTGAAGGGGTAAAATTGTTAGTTGATGGTAAAGAGTTGTAAAAATGCTTGTTTTATGGTAATATAGATAAGTAAAATTTGTAAAATAAAGGTAGAAAAATGGAAGAAATTATTCTAAAAGAAGATGAAAGAATAGATGATTTAGAATTTAAAGGTTTAAAAATAATACAAAATAAAGAAGGTTTTTGCTTTGGAATAGATAGTGTATTACTATCAAGCTTTGC
>CALEIO010000083.1 GCA_937875885.1 uncultured Clostridia bacterium
TGTTGTAACCCATTGCGGCAGGAGAAACGCCCAGCGTTCTGCAACGCTTCAGCACAGGCTGCATATTCTTAGCCATAACTCAAATTCCTCCTTGCAAAATCAGACACGACGTCTCTTGGGGGGACGGCAGCCATTGTGAGGAATGGGGGTGACGTCCTTAATCATAACGACTTCCAGACCTGCGGTCTGCAGAGCCCGGATAGCAGCCTCACGTCCCTGACCGGGGCCCTTAACATAGACCTCGACGGACTTCAGACCGCAGCTGTCAATAGCAGCCTTGGCAGCAGTCTCTGCTGCAGTCTGAGCAGCAAAGGGAGTGGACTTACGGGAACCACGGAAGCCCAGACCGCCGGAGGAAGCCCAGCTCAGGGCGTTGCCTTCCAGGTCAGTGATGGTAACCATGGTGTTGTTGAAAGAGGAACGGATATGCACCGCGCCCTTTTCAACTACTTTGCGCTCTCTGCGGCGCTTAACAACCTTCTTAGTAGCCTTAGCCATTTACATATCCCTCCTTACTTCTTCTTGTTAGCGATGGTCTTCTTGGGACCCTTACGAGTACGAGCGTTTGTCTTTGAACGCTGACCTCTTACGGGAAGGCCCTTTCTGTGGCGAACGCCACGATAGCAACCAATTTCAATAAGTCTTTTGATATCAAAAGCTGTTTCTCTTCTGAGGTCACCCTCTACAGTTAAGTTGTTGTTGATATACACAGTAAGCTTTGAAATATCTTCTTCTGTGAGATCCTTAACTCTTGTGTCGGGGTTTACACCTGTTGCTGCAATGATATCCTTTGCAGTCTTGTGACCAATACCAAAGATGTAAGTAAGAGCGATTTCAACTCTTTTGTCTCTGGGAAGGTCAACACCTGAAATACGAGCCATTTAGTTGCACCTCCTAAATTGATTACGTCAATTAGCCTTGACGCTGCTTGTGCTTGGGATTCTCGCAGATAACCATTATCTTGCCTTTACGCTTGATTACCTTGCATTTTTCACATATTTTCTTTACAGAAGGTCTGACTTTCATTGTGATTGCCTCCTTTAAATAAAGTGTTTTAAATTTACTTGGATCTCCATGTGATTCGACCCTTTGAAAGGTCGTACGGAGACATTTCTACTGTAACCTTATCACCGGGAAGGATACGAATGTAGTTCATTCTGAGCTTTCCGGAGATATGAGCTAAAATTTTGTGACCGTTTGCGAGTTCTACCTGGAAAGTTGCGTTGGGAAGAGCCTCAACAACTGTTCCTTCGATTTCAATCATATCCTGTTTTGACATAATCTTTTACCCTCCTGGGTTCGCTATTTTGTTAAGTGTTTTTCTCAGCTTTCGATCTGTGACTGCTGTTTCTGTATCGATTTCATAAGAGGTAAGTTCAATATGCTTTAAGCTTTTGCTTTTGGGCTTATTTAACTTACGTTCTTTTCCGTCGCACAGCAGAACACGTTTTTCATCAAAGCCTGCCACCATGAGAAGGTTACCTTTATCGTGACCTTTCAATGATTTTACAATCTGTCCTTTTTTAAGCTCCATGGCTTTCACCTTACGGTCTTGTCAGAATGACGGGACCGTCCTTAGTAATTGCAACGGTGTGCTCAAAATGTGCCGACAGTTTGCTGTCCTGAGTTTTAACAGTCCAGCCGTCGGGAAGAACCTTGATTTTTGCAGTGCCTTGGTTTATCATCGGCTCAATAGCGATTGTCATGCCCGGTAACAGGCGTACGCCTCGGCCGGCTGTGCCGTAATTCGGCACACTGGGATCTTCATGTAATGCCTTACCGATGCCGTGTCCGGTATACTCACGGACCACACCGTAGCCCCGTTCCTCGCAATAGCTCTGAACAGCGTGGGCTATATCGCCGATTTTGCCGCCCGGAACCGCAGCCTCGATAGCCTTATAGAGGCTCTCTCTGGTTGCGTCCATCAGCCGCTTTGCTTCTTCGGAGATTTCTCCGCAGGCAAAAGTGGCGGCATTGTCGCCGTTGTATCCGCCGATTTTTGCACCTAAGTCAATTGAAACGATGTCGCCTGCCTTAAGGATTCGTTTTTTACTGGGAATTCCGTGAATGACCTCGTCATTTATGGAAATGCACGCAGTAGCCGGGAAACCATACAGGTTAAGGAAGTTGGGTTCAGCACCCTGACTCTTAATATAATCGTATGCGATTTTGTCGATCTCCCAGGTTGAGATACCCGGTCTGACCGCTTCTCCGGCCACCTGAAGTGCTCCTGCCGAAATTCTGCAGGCTTCTCTCATGAGAGCCAGCTCACGGCTGGTTTTGAGCACTATCATGCTTATTCCTCCAATGCTTTCAGAACAAGAGCTGAAGTGTCAGCCACTTCTTCCTGTCCTTCAACAATGTAAAGTTTGTTCTTCTTAGCGTAGAAATCCTTGAGGGGTTCGGTCTGCTCATGGTAAACATTGAGTCTTTCCTTAACCGTATCAGGATGGTCGTCAGCTCTGAGAACAAGCTGTTCGCCACAAGAATCGCAAGTGTTCTCTTTCTGAGGCTTCTTGTATTCAATGTGGTATGAGTTGCCGCAAGTGGGGCAAACTCTTCTTCCTGACATTCTCGTAACGATTTTTTCATCGGGAACTTCGATATCGATTACCTTATCGATTTCAATGCCCATTTCGTCAAGAGCTTCTGCCTGAGGAATTGTTCTGGGGAAGCCGTCAAGGATGAAACCGTTTTTACAGTCATCCTCGCTGAGGCGTTCCTTTATGATTCCGATAACTACGTCATCGGGAACGAGCTGTCCGTTGTTGATAAATTCCTTTGCTTTGAGGCCCATTTCTGTTTCAGCCTTGAGAGCTGCACGGATAATGTTGCCTGTGGAAATTGCAGGGATTGAAAGACGGTCGCAGATGAACTCTGCCTGTGTGCCTTTACCTGCACCGGGAGCACCTAAAAGAATTAACTTCATGATGTTATCTCTCCTTTTAATATTAGTCAAGGAAGCCTTTGTAGTGTCTCATCATCATCTGGCTTTCGAGCTGCTTAACTGTTTCCAGAGCAACGCCTACAACGATGATGATGGAAGTACCACCCATAGAGAGGTTGGTAAGACCTGCAACAGCGGAGTAGATGCTGGGAACCAGGTAAATAACTGCCAGGAAGAGAGCACCGATAAGAGTGATTCTGGAAAGAATCTTCTTAATGAAGTCTGCAGTGGGACTGCCGGGACGAATGCCGGGAACAGTACCGTTGTTCTGCTTGAGATTGTTAGCCATCTCAACAGGATTATACTGAATTGTTGTGTAGAAGTATGCAAATGCCAGAATGAAGAGGAAGCTGAGTGTCAGGTACAGCCAACCGTTGGGGTTGAATGCGCTGAACAGGCTGCTCCAGAAAGCTCCGGGGTTCTTAACGAACATCTGGATTGTGCTGGGGATTGAGAGGATGGAAGAAGCGAAGATTACGGGCATAACACCACCCATAGCAACCTTGATGGGAAGATGAGTATTCTGGCCGCCGTACATTCTTCTGCCGACCTGTCTCTTTGCGTACTGAACAGTGAGACGTCTTTCAGCGGTGTCAACTTTGATGCCACGTGCTTCGACTTCATCGCCGACTTTGAGGAGTTCGTTGGGGTTGTTGATTTTAACTTCTTTGCTTCTTCTAGGCTGATTTCTTTATCTTCATCAAACAACATATTATACACATCTCCCATTTCTTGTGTAATTGCAAGTATTTTTTTTGCATATTTGCCGCGGCCCATATATGAAAGCCATGCAACAAACACATCAAATATATCTTTGTCAAAGAACAAAGTCATCTTTGCTCTTGGCAAATGCTCTTTAATAGCTAAATCATACTCTTCAAAAATAGCTGTCATAGCTTCAAAATCGCCCTTCTGATACAAGGAAATAATTTCTTCCTTCTGTGG
>CALEIO010000084.1 GCA_937875885.1 uncultured Clostridia bacterium
AGCTCGCCGATTGCAACGGAAACGCCACCTGCGCCGAAGTCGTTGCAGCGCTTGATAAGGCGTGATGCTTCTTTGTTTCTGAAAAGTCTCTGGAGTTTTCTTTCCTCGGGAGCGTTACCCTTCTGAACTTCAGCAGAGCAGGTCTCGATGGAAGAAAGTGTGTGGGACTTGGAGGAGCCTGTTGCACCGCCACAACCGTCACGACCTGTCTTACCGCCAAGGAGGATAACTACGTCGCCTGCTTCGGGTACTTCGCGGCGAACATTCTCTGCGGGAGCAGCAGCAATAACTGCACCGATCTCCATACGCTTTGCCATATAACCTCTGTGGTAAAGCTCGTCAACAATTCCTGTTGCAAGACCAATCTGGTTACCATAGGAGCTGTAGCCTGCAGCAGCAGTTGTAACAATCTTTCTCTGGGAGAGCTTACCCTCGATAGTTTCTGCAACGGGAACTGTGGGGTCAGCCGCACCTGTTACACGCATTGCAGCGTAAACATAGCTTCTGCCTGAAAGGGGATCGCGGATTGCGCCGCCGATACAGGTAGCAGCACCACCGAAGGGCTCAATCTCTGTGGGATGGTTGTGAGTTTCGTTCTTGAAGAGCAGGAGCCAATCCTCCTCTTTGCCCTCAACCTCAACCTTGATTTTTACTGTACAAGCGTTGATTTCTTCGGACTCATCAAGGCTCTCCAGCTTACCCTCGGCACGCAGGAACTTTGCTGCAAGAGTTGCAATATCCATAAGAGTTCTGGGCTTTTCTTCTCTGCCCATAGCCTTACGGGTGTCCATATATCTGTTGTATGCTTTCTCCAGAAGTTCATCGCAGAAAGATACGTTGTCGATGTTTGTAAGGAATGTGGTGTGACGGCAGTGGTCAGACCAGTATGTATCAATCATTCTGATTTCAGTGATTGTGGGATCTCTGTCCTCTGTCTTGAAGTAAGCCTGACAGAATGCAATATCGTCTGCATCCATTGCAAGGCCGTACTTCTCAACAAAATCTGCAAGACCCTGTGCATCAAGCTGAAGGAAGCCTGTGAGTGTCTCTACACCCTCGGGAATCTCGCACTCGAAAGCAAGAGAATCGTAGGTGCCAAGCTGTGCTTCACGGCTCTCAACAGGGTTGATGATAAAGTTCTTGATAACCTCAAGCTCCTCTGCACTTACGTTGCCGTAGAGCATAAACACCTTTGCAGAGCGAACTGTGGGACGCTCACACTGAGCGATAAGCTGGATACACTGTGCTGCAGAGTCAGCTCTCTGGTCAAACTGACCGGGAAGGTACTCGGTAGCAAACACAATGCAATCGGATGTATCGGGAAGCTCGTCATATACATTGTCAAGCTGGGGTTCAGAGAATACTGTGGTCTTTGCATAGTCAAAGAGGTCCTTGTCGATATTCTCTACATCGTATCTGTTGATAACACGAAGCTCCTCAAGGGATTTAATCATAAGGAGATTGTTGATCTCGTTCTTCAGGGACTGTGCCTCAGCAGTAAGACCCTGCTTTTTTTCTACATAAACTCTATATACCATAATCAGTTTTCCTCCAAAACCTTAAGTGCCTTTGCGCCGATATCTGTGCGATAGTAAGCGTTCTCAAAGTGCACCTTCTTGACCTCTCGGTAGGATTTTTCAATTGCAAGTGCCAAATTCTCTGCTGTGCTTACAACACCCAGAACTCTGCCGCCTGCAGTAAGGAGTTTTCCATCCTCTGCCTTTGCACCTGCAACATAGATTTCTGCTTCAAGGTCATTATCGTATGTAATCTCGAAGCCTGTCTGATACTTCTTGGGGTAGCCCTCGGATGCCATTACAACACAGCAAGCTGACTCATCCTTGAACTCAACATTGATATCAGCCAGTGTGCCTGCTTCCACAGCCTGCATAATTTCAAACAGATCTGTTTTAAGCAAGGGCAGCACAACCTGGGTTTCAGGATCACCGAAGCGACAGTTGTACTCGATAACCTTGGGACCTGCTTCGGTAATCATAAGACCAAAGTAAAGACAACCCTTGAAAGTTCTGTCCATTTTATTCATAGCCTCAACAGTGGGAAGAAAAATCTCATTCATACATCTGTCGGCAATGTCTTTTGTGTAGTAGGGGTTGGGAGCAATTGTGCCCATACCTCCTGTGTTGAGGCCTGTGTCGTTGTCTCCGATTCTCTTGTGGTCCATAGAAGATACCATAGGAACAACAACCTTGCCGTCTGTAAAGGAAAGAACAGAAACCTCGGGACCTGTGAGGAACTCTTCGATAACGATATTGCTGCCTGAGTCACCGAAGACCTTGTCTTCCATCATCTCTTTAACAGCATCCTTTGCCTCGTCACGAGTCATAGCAATAACAACGCCCTTACCGAGAGCCAGACCGTCTGCCTTGATAACAACGGGAATTGCACAGCTTTCAAGATACTCCATAGCCTTTTCCATATTGTCAAAGGTCTCGTACTGAGCTGTGGGGATGCCTGCATCCTTCATCATATTCTTTGAGAAAATCTTGCTGCCCTCAATGATTGCTGCCTTGCTCTCGGGACCAAAACAAGGAATTCCCACTTCGTGCAGAGCATCAACAGCACCCAGCACCAGGGGATCGTCGGGAGCTACAACCGCAAACTCGATGTTATTCTCTTTTGCAAACTTAACAATGCCCTCAATATCCTTGGCACCAATGTTCACACAGGTGGCATCCTGTGCAATGGCACCGTTACCGGGCAGAGCAAAAATCTCTGTTACCTTGCTGCTTTCGCGAAGCTTTTTGATGATGGCGTGTTCTCTGCCGCCGCCACCCACTACCATTATCCTCATGGGGTCACCTCGTATAAATTCTATTATTTAGCACTATTCCCCGCAGCCGAAAAACAACTGCGAGGATCAATATTATGCATATTTTATTAGTGATGGAAAAGTCTCATTCCTGTAAATGCCATTGCAATGCCGTACTTGTCGCAAGCCTCAATAACATTATCGTCACGGATAGAGCCACCGGGCTCTGCAATGTAAGAAACACCGGAGCGGCGTGCACGCTCGATGTTATCGCCGAAGGGGAAGAATGCATCGGAGCCGAGAGCAACACCTGTGATGGAATCGAGATACTCTCTCTTCTCCTGTGCTGTAAGCTCTGCGGGCTTCTCTGTAAAGATTCTCTCCCAGTTGCCGTCTGCAAGTACATCCTCGCTCTGGTCAGAGATGTAAACATCGATAGCGTTATCTCTGTCGGGTCTGCCTACGTTATCCTTAAAGGGCAGAGCAAGTACCTTGGGATGCTGACGAAGATGCCAGATATCTGCCTTGTTACCTGCAAGACGTGTGCAGTGGATTCTTGACTGCTGACCTGCACCTACACCGATTGCCTGTCCGTCCTTTGCAAAGCAAACGGAGTTGGACTGTGTGTATTTAAGAGTGATGAGAGCGATGATAAGGTCACGCTTTGCATCCTCGGGGATATCCTTGTTAGCTGTTACAACATTCTCAAGGAGTGCTTCGTTGATTTCGAAGTTGTTTCTGCCCTGCTCAAATGTAATACCGAAAACGTCCTTTGTCTCTACAGCTTCGGGTACATAGTCGGGGTTAATCTTTACGATGTTGTAGTTGCCGTTTCTCTTGGACTTGAGCACCTCAAGAGCGTCATCGTCGTAACCGGGAGCAATAACACCGTCAGAAACCTCGCGCTTGATAAGCTCCGCTGTCTTAAGGTCGCAAACATCAGAGAGTGCAATCCAGTCGCCGAAAGAAGACATTCTGTCTGTACCTCTTGCTCTTGCATAAGCACAAGCAAGGGGTGAGGAATCCAGGTCCTCAATGTCATCTACAAAGCAAGCTTTCTTAAGGTCATCTGAAAGAGGAAGACCAACTGCTGCAGATGTGGGGCTTACGTGCTTGAAGGATGTAGCCGCAACCATACCTGTTGCCTCTTTGATTTCCTTAACAAGCTGCCATGAGTTGAATGCATCAAGGAAATTTATAAAACCAGGTCTTCCGTTAAGAATTTCAATAGGAAGTTCTGAACCATCTTCCATATAAATTTTTGAAGGTTTCTGGTTAGGATTACAACCATATTTAAGTTCAAATTCTTTCATTACAATTCTCCTTATACATTCTTGTTAACAATTCTTGACTCAAATTCTCCTGTTGCAAGGTCAATATACTTAACCGCAACAGTCTTACCAGGGCGGAGTTTACCGCCCGTAAGCTCGTAAGAAGACTTTTCCGGATTGAGCGTATCAACCGCCGTAACCTTGAAGGTGTAAGTAGCTGTAGCAACGTACTTTTCACCATCCTTAGTTACCGTTACAGCACCCGCGAGAAGCGAATCGACATCACCAACCGTCGCACTGTTAGAAGCAACACCATTAAGGATATAATCCTCAGGCGTAACGACGATGTAATTACCGCCTTCAGCGAACGTATACTTATCAGCAGCCATAAAGGTCGTGCCAGAGGTTTCCGCCGCGTTGTTGCGAGGATCGAAGCCTACAAACGTACCACCATTAACCATGATTGTACCCTTATAAGTATCATGGCTATTAAGCGTAAACTCTGGCGTCTCACACTCGAAGCTGCCGCCATTAATAATTACCTCGCCGCCATTCTTAGCGTAGATAAGATCGAAGTGCGCATTAGGATCAGTCTTATCGGTAGCACCAACATTGGTAAAGTTACCTCCATTAATAAT
>CALEIO010000085.1 GCA_937875885.1 uncultured Clostridia bacterium
CTTAAAACTCATATTGAAAATATGAGAAAATACGGCGTTCCCGTTGTTGTAGCAATCAACCGCTTCCTTACAGATTCACAGGAAGAGCTTGATTTCATCAAAGATTATTGCATAGAAAAGGGCGCAGATTTTGCACTTTCCGACGTGTTCGCAAACGGTGGTGACGGCGGCGTAGAACTTGCAAAGAAGGTGGTTGAAGCTTGTGAGAAACCCTCCGAGTTCAGACTTCTTTATCCCGATACAATGACAATCAGAGAAAAAGTAGAAACAATTGCACGTGAAATTTATCGTGCAGATGCAGTTAACTTCACTGCTTCTGCAGAAAAAGCTATGAAGGAAATTTCAAGCCTTGGTGGAGATAAACTCCCTGTTTGTGTTGCAAAAACACAGTATTCACTCTCTGATGACCCCACAAAGTTGGGTGCACCTACTGGCCATACAATTACTGTGCGTGACCTGAAGCTTTCTAACGGCGCAGGCTTTGTTGTTGTATATACCGGCGATATTATGACAATGCCAGGTCTTCCCAAGGTGCCTGCAGCAGAGAGAATTGATGTTGATACCGCAGGTGTTATCAGCGGATTGTTCTGATATGATGGAGTATATTTCACACAGCCTTGAAGATACAGAGCACATAGCTCGTGAAATAGCACAGACACTCAAGGGTAACGAGGTTATCGCAATGAAAGGCGGACTTGGTGTGGGTAAAACTACATTTACCCGAGGTCTTGTGTCTTTTTTCGGAGTCGACAGCGGCGTCCATAGTCCTACTTTTGCAATTGTTAATGAGTATCACGGTACAGTACCTGTTTACCATTTCGATATGTACAGAGTAATGGATGAAGACGACCTGTATTCAACTGGCTTTTATGACTATTTAGGCAAGGGACTTATAATCATAGAATGGAGCGAAAACATTCTGGATTATCTCCCTTCGGATGCAATATTCATTGAACTCGCTTATGGTGAAGATATGGATTCCCGCATCATCAAAAGGATGTAATATAATGCTTATTTTATCTTTGGATTCTTCTGCAACTGCGGCCTCCGCAGCCTTAACAGAAGACTCAAAACTCCTTGGAGAGTTTTTTACAAATACAGAATTTACCCATAGTCGTACTCTTGCTCCTATGATTGAAAACCTTCTTTCTGTTACTGATAAGAAGATTTCAGACGTAGAGCTTATTGCAGTAAGCAATGGTCCCGGCTCATTCACAGGTGTACGAATCGGAGTATCTGTTGCAAAGGGACTTGCTTTTCCTAACGATATCCCTTGTATGGCTGTATCAACTCTTGAGTCTATGGCGTATAACCTTACACTCACAGACTGTATTGTGTGCGCAGTAATGGATGCTAGACGTAATCAGGTTTATAATGCGATGTTCAGAATCCGCTTTGGCGAAGTTGAGCGACTTTGTGATGACAGAGCAATTGCCCTTACAGAACTCAAAGCGGAAATTGCTGAAAAGTATAACGGAGAAAGAGTTATACTTGTAGGCGACGGCTCTACAATTACAATGCGTGAGGTTATGGATCTGCCTATGTCAGTAGAAATGGCACCCGAAGCCATCCGTTTTCAACGTGCATCTTCGGTAGCGTCAGCTGCACAGGCACATATAAAGACAGGGGAGAATCCTGTTAAATCCGCAGAGCTTCTGCCCTCATATCTGAGACTTTCCCAGGCGGAAAGAGAGCGTAAAGAAAAAGAAAGCTCAGCACAGTAAGCTGTAACGATATATTTTATACAGACAAGGAGAATTAATATGATAGCAATTGGTTGCGACCACGGCGGTCTTGATATTAAGAATGCAATTATCAAGTCCTTTGAAGAAAAAGGTGTAGAGTATAAGGATTTCGGTACATACACACCAGACAGCGTAGACTACCCCGAGTATGCTTACAAGGTAGCAATGGCTGTTTCAACAGGTGAATGTGATAAGGGCATTATCTGCTGCGGCACAGGTATCGGTGTTGCAATTGTAGCAAACAAGGTTAAGGGTATCCGTGCAGCTACAGTTACAAACGAATTCTGTGCTGAGATGACACGTCGTCATAATGACTCCAACATTGTTACAATGGGCGGCAGAGTTATTGACGAAGCAACAGCAGTACGTCTTGCAGATATCTTCATCAACACTCCTTTTGACGGTGATCGTCACACAAAGCGTGTTGATATGATTACAGCTATCGAAAACGGCGAGTTTTAATTAAAATCAAAGCACAGTCTTCAACCCTG
>CALEIO010000086.1 GCA_937875885.1 uncultured Clostridia bacterium
CTGCAATTGCTTGTAGCAAATTGGCAACGCCATTTGGACTACAAGCACCCTGTTCAATTATTGCTCGATAATCGTCACAAAACCATCTATTCCCTTCTTTCTGTATTAGCCAACCTAATTCATTTTTAACATATTCGGCCAATAAATCCTCCTTTACATGGTACGCATTAGGGATAGAAGTATTCTTGATTTCTTGTATTAAAAGATTTAGATCGTTAGCGTATGAGTCTTCTTCTATTTCATAACAATTAGTCTCTTTATTCCAAGTTAGCTCCCAATTAGCACGAATATGGGACAGTGGTTTAGTAGCAAAATATTCTAGTAATGCACTATTGGCAAAAAAGTTTTCCATTACTTTAATTTTATTTTGCAACATCTACAGCTCTTACTTCTCTAACAACAGTTACTTTTATTGTACCATTTTTCTACTTCTTCCAAAAACTCTTTTTGATAATATGTTCCTTTTTGAGCAAGTAAATCATCGTGCGAACCACGCTCGATAATTCTGCCTTTATCAAGAACCATAATTACATCTGAATTCTGAACGGTTGAAAGTCTGTGGGCAATAACAAAAACTGTTCTGCCTTTCATCAGTGCATCCATACCTTTCTGAACCAGAGATTCTGTTCTTGTATCGATAGAAGAAGTTGCTTCGTCAAGAATCATAACAGGGGGATCAGCAATGGCAGCACGTGCAATGGAGATGAGCTGACGCTGTCCCTGAGAAAGGTTTGCTCCGTTGTTTTCGAGTACTGTGTCGTAACCCTGGGGGAGTCGGCTGATGAATCCGTGAGCATTTGCAAGTTTTGCAGCTGCTGTTACTTCTTCATCAGTAGCGTCAGGTTTGCCGTAGAGAATGTTCTCTTTTACAGTTCCTGTGAAAAGGTTTGTTTCCTGAAGAACAATGCCCAGGGAGCGTCGCAAATCGGCTTTCTTTATCTTGTTGATGTTGATGCTATCATAGCGGATTTTACCGTCTTCGATGTCATAGAAACGATTGATAAGGTTTGTTATGGTAGTTTTGCCTGCACCGGTTGCACCTACAAAAGCTACCTTCTGACCCGGCTCTGCATAGAGGTTAACATCGTGAAGAACAGTTTTGCCCTCAATATATCCGAAGTCTACGTTGAAGAATCTGACCTCACCTTTAAGCTCGGTGTAGGTTGTGCTACCGTCTTCGTGGGGGTGCTTCCACGCCCAGAGTCCTGTGTGTTCTGGTGTTTCGCAGATGTTACCATTTTCGTGCTTGGCATTTACAAGAGTAACATAACCTTCGTCTTCCTCCTGGGGCTCGTCAATCAAAGCAAAAATTCGCTCTGCACCTGCAAGTGCCATAACAATTGAACTTGCCTGCTGTGCCACCTGGTTGATGGGCATTGTGAAGCTCTTTGAGTAAAGCAGGAAGCTGACAATTGCACCCAGAGTAATGTTGGGGTCGAATCCTGAAATTGCAATCAGACCTCCTACAACAGCAATGAGTACATACTGAAGATGTCCCATATTTCCTGTGATAGGTCCGAGAATGTTGACAAATTTATGTGCCTTGTAAGAAACGTCACACAGATTATCGTTAAGAGCATCAAAGTTTTCTTTTACCTTGTCTTCGTGGTTGAATACCTTGATAACTTTCTGTCCGTTTATCATTTCCTGAATGTAGCCGTTTTCTTTGCCCAGCTCATGCTGTTGCATACCAAAGTATTTGCCGCTTTTGCCTGCAACTGCACCTGTAACCACAAGAGTAAGGCCAACAAACAACAGTACAAACAGGGTGAGCCAGATATTGGTGATAATCATAACAACAAGGTACACCAGAATTGTGATAATGGATGACATAAGTTGAGGAATGCTCTGTGAAATCATCTGTCGGAGAGTTTCTGCATCGTTTGTGTAGTGGCTCATAATATCGCCGTGGGTGTGGGTGTCAAAATATCTTACGGGTAGAGTCTGCATATGAGAATACATATCATCACGGGTCTGCTTGAGAATTCCCTGTGTGATGTAATTCATAATAAGATTCTGTGCAAGAGTGGCTATAACACCGAAAAGGAATATAACACCCATTCTTACAATAGCACCAATCAGAGGTGCAAAATCGGGGTTAGAGGTTTCAAGGAGTTTTGCAATGTAATCGTCAAACACACCGCCTACAAACTTGGCGCTCAAAGCGCTTACAACGGCGGTAACAATGATACATAAGAATACCAGAATGAATCTGTATCTGAATCTGCTCATTATGTAACTTAGCAGACGCTTCAAGGTCTTTGACTGATTTTTGTTCATAGAGACCTTTTTGCCCATTAATGCGGGGTTGTGCTTCATAGGACCTGCCATTATGAAAGACCTCCTTTCTGCTGAGAGGAGTAGACTTCTTTGTAAATTGTGCTTGTTTCAAGAAGCTCTTTGTGTGTACCGATGTCGGTTATTCTGCCTTCATCAAGTACAATGATTTTATCTGCGTGTTCCACAGATGAAATTCGCTGTGCAATAATAATCTTTGTGGTTTCCGGAATGTACTCGGCCATAGCCTTGCGGATGAGAGCGTCTGTGTGGGTATCAACAGCGCTTGTGGAGTCGTCCAGAATGAGAATCTTCGGTGCTTTAAGCAATGCTCTTGCTATACAAAGACGCTGCTTCTGACCACCTGAAACGTTTGCGCCGCCTTCTTCGATGAAAGTATCGTATCCCTCGGGGAAGGTGGTGATGAATTCATCGGCACAAGCCAGCTTACAGGCATTGATGAGTTCTTCATCTGTGGCGTTTTCGTTACCCCATCGGAGATTTTCTTTGATTGTGCCGGAGAAGAGAATGTTTTTCTGCAGTACCATTGCAACAGCATCACGAAGTGTTCTGATATCGTAGTCCTTTACGTCTTTTCCGCCTACAAGTACTGTACCTGCGGTAGTGTCATAGAGTCGGGGGATAAGCTGTACAAGTGATGTTTTAGCGCTACCTGTACCACCCAGAATACCAATTGTTTCACCGGATTTAATGGTAAGGTTAATATCCTTTAGCACGTTGTTTTCTG
>CALEIO010000087.1 GCA_937875885.1 uncultured Clostridia bacterium
ACATTGTTCACCTACGGCTCCGGTCTTCTGATGCAGCGCTTCCGCGATAATCAGAAGAAAGAATTCGCAGCGATGGGTGACCTTACCAAGGAACAAAAGCGAGAGATGAAAAAGGTTGTGGCAAAGAAAGTCCGCACAGTTCAGGTTGTTACAGTTCTTGTAAACCTGGGTGTACTTGCATTCATCAAGTGCAGCGGTCTGTTTGTTGACGGCCTTAACGGTATGTTCTCTCTCTTCCGTTGGGACGCATCCGTTCCTATGATTAACGTGATTGTTCCCTTGGGACTTTCTTACTACACATTCAACTCTATCGGCTACATTGTAGACGTAGGCAGAGGCAAGCACGCTGCAGAAAGACATCTGGGCAAGTTTGCTCTGTTTGTATCATTCTTCCCCTCAATTGTTCAGGGTCCTTTGTTCCGTTTCGGCGATGTGGGCACACAGCTTCAGCAGCCCCACAAGTTTGAGTATAAGAACCTTACATACGGCGCACAGCTTATTATGTGGGGTTTCTTCAAGAAGCTGGTTATTGCAGACAGACTTGCTCCCATTGTGCAGCACGTTTTCTCACCCAACTTCACAGATTACAACGGTTCACAGATTTTCTTTGGTGTACTTGCCTACTCCTTCCAGATTTACGGAGACTTCTCCGGCGGTACCGATATTACCCGTGGTGCAGCACAGATACTTGGCATTGAGCTGCCCGTAAACTTCGAGCGTCCCTTCTTTGCTAACTCTATGGCAGACTTCTGGCGCAGATGGCATGCATCTCTGGGTGCGTGGATGAGAGAATTCGTATTCTTCCCCATTATGCTCTGCAAACCCGTTACTGCACTGAGCAAGAAGTTCCGTATAAAGTTCGGTCCCCACGCTGCAAAGATCGTTCCCTCTGTTGCAGCACCCTTTGTGGTGTTCTTCCTGATTGGTATCTGGCACGGAATTTCCTGGCAGTACGTAACAAACGGTCTTTACAACGCGCTGTTGATTTCTTCCAGCGTTGCTCTGGCACCTGCTTACGAGAAACTGGCAAAGAAGCTCCGCATTAACACAGAAAACTTCAGCTTCAGACTTTTCCAGATTCTGAGAACTTTCACTCTGCTGTGTATCTCCAGAGTTATTGTTAAGGCTCCCAGTATCGGCGAAGCTTTCAGAATGATCAAGGCTATGTTCACATCTTTTGACCCCGACTTCCTGTTCGGCTTCGATGGTGAGATCTTTACCTATGGCGTGGATCAGAAGAGTCTGCAGGTTGTATTCTTTGCAATTATGATTCTGCTTGTTGTAGGCATTCTCCAGGAAAACGGTATGAAGATCCGCGAGACACTTGCACAGCAGAGCATCATTTTCCGCTGGTTCCTGCTTCTTGGACTTCTTGCGATCATTCTTGTGTTTGGTGCATACGGTCCTGCATACAATGCAAGCGCATTTATCTACGGAAGATTCTAACGATAAGGAGAAAACACTATGAAATTTAAGTTAATTTTACGTTGTGTTGCTTTTGTCCTTATCGCTTGTGTTATGATGGTAGTTATGTGCGACCTGCTTGAGCTTAACAATACCAGCAACTATGACAAACGTTACACAACTTTCAGAAGACTTGAAAAGAACACAGTGGACGCTGTGTTTGTGGGTACCAGCGGTGTTGACCGTTACTGGATGTCCCCCAAGGCTTACGAGGAGTATGGTATGACGGTTTATCCCCTTGCCATTGACTCTATGCCCACCTGGCTTATGATCAATGTGCTTGAGGATGTTTTCAAATATCAGGATCCCAAGCTTATTATGCTTGATGCACGTGCTTTTGGTCAGAATAATGATGACCAGGAGGAAATGGATACCCGTGCACGTCGTGTGCAGGATGCTATGAATTTCTTCTCACTCAACAGAGTGAAAGCCGGCTTCAAGACAATGGATATTATGCACGAGGTTTTTGATGAACCCGAGTTTGATATTTCCTATCTGCTCTCCTTTGTCAAGTACCACGACAGATGGAAGGACAAAGGCTATCAGCTGAAAAACAATCTGGGTAATAAGGAGCACCTTTACAGCGGTTTCTATGTTACAGGAAACAGCACAAACATCGAGCCTATGGAGGTTGAGCCTTACGAAGGCGAGGATGCTGCAGTTAAGGTACAGTTGAAGGGATCGCGCGGAGGTCACTCGGGACTCGAAATCAATCTTGACTACCTTGAGGCAAAAGATGTTGAGGTTCTCTTTGTAGAGTCCCCCCAGATTAAAGACGCTACAGAAATCGGCAGAGCCAACACACTTTACAGAATCCTTGACGAAAGAGTAGTAGATTACATCAACTTCCTTTCCGAGGATCAGTCCGAGTCACTTCATATCATTGACTTTGACTACAGCCGTGATTTTTACGATGCACCCCACGTTAACTACTTCGGTGCCGAGAAATTCACCGACTACTTTGCCAAGTATCTGAAGCCGCTGCGCATCGCCGAAACGGAGATCGAGCAGGAGAATTTCCTGAAGGGATTGAGTCGGGGTGTTTGCCACCACATGGGTCTGGATGCCCACGACGGCTATGCCGCACCGGATGAGATCCTGCTGCCGGGTAT
>CALEIO010000088.1 GCA_937875885.1 uncultured Clostridia bacterium
CGTCCTTGGTCACCAGGTTCTTGGCCAGGGCGTTCATATAGTTGATGGAGGCAAAGATATCATCGATGATGATATGTTTCGGAATAAGTTCGTCAACGTTCTCTTTAACAAGAGCGATGAGTGCTTCTTTGTCGTCGCCTGCTTTTTCAGCAATTTCGGTAACAACGGAGAAACGTACTTTTTCGTTGATGAAGAGCTCTTCAAGTTCTTCTTTGGAAAGATCAACATAGTCTTCGGCATCGACCATGTTGTTGGAGATAACTTTGACTTTGTGGCCTTCAACGTCAACATAAACTTCGCGTACGCCTTTTTTGTCGAGAAGACCTGCGTCATCTCTGGTAAGGGTTGCGCCTGCTTCGAAAAGAACTTCGCCGGTAAGCGGATCTGCTGCCGGTTCTGCAAGGGTCATGCCTGCAATACGTCTTTCGAGAGCAAGTTTTTTGTTGTATTTGTAACGTCCAACGCGGGACATATCGTAACGTCTGGGGTCAAAGAAGAGGTTGTTGAGGTGAGTCTGTGCGCTCTCTACTGTGGGAGGCTCAGAGGGACGAAGTTTTCTGTAAACCTCAATAAGACCTGTCTCTACGCTGTCTGTTGTGTCCTTTTCAAGTGTAGCCTTGATTCTTGCATCATCACCGAACACCTCAAGGATATCAGCGTTTGTGCCAAGACCCAAAGCACGAAGCAGAACTGTAATGGGAAGCTTACGGTTCTTATCAATTCGAACATAGAAAACATCGTTAACGTCGTTTTCATACTCAAGCCATGCACCACGGTTGGGGATAACAGTTGAGGAGAACATCTCCTTACCGGTTTTATCGTGCTCCATTTTGTAGTAAACACCGGGGCTACGAACCAGCTGGGATACGATAACTCTTTCAGCACCGTTGATAACAAAAGTACCGCTGTCTGTCATGAGAGGGAACTCTCCCATAAATACATTGGACTCTTTGATTTCTCCGGTTTCTTTGTTGAGAAGTCTTGCTGTTACTCGAAGTGCTGCAGAATAAGTTGCATCTCTCTCCTTACACTCGATAACACTGTAGTTGGGATTGTCCACATCCAGTGTGTAATCGATAAAGTCAAGAACAAGGTTGTCGGAATAATCAGTGATACCTGAAACATCCTTGAAAACCTCCTTGAGTCCTTCATCCAGGAACCACTGGTAGGACTTCTTCTGCACCTCGATAAGATTGGGCATTCCGATTACTTCGTCAATCTTCGAAAAGCTCAGTCTTTCGGTTGTGCCAAGCATTACTTGCTTAACATTCTCCATAGGCGTATCTCTCCTTACGTTAGAATTTATGTGCCAAAACACCAGTCTGCACCAAAAAGGGCAGCGTAACTCTCAAAAAACGCAGACCACAACATTTGCCTCCTCTGCCCTGTTTGCGCCCTTTATATTGTGGGTGCGGGAGAGAAAGTCTATCTCAACAGAATCTCTGTGCATTTTATAAAAAAAGCACTTGACAACCTTTTTGAGATGTGATATAGTCTACAATTTTAACAAAAGTCTGTTTTATGCGTGGAGGGTAGTACCCCCCATAATGATACATCTTGATATTATAGACACTAAAAATCAAGATGTCAAGGGGTTTTCTAAAAGTTTTTTGGATTTTTTGGCGTTATGTTTCCAAATAAGCAAAATACCACACAAATGGATATTATTACCATTTTAACAAACACGCGGTAGCGTTTATGGTTTTTGAGCCTGTGAATTCACCTGGATATTCAAAGCGAATTTTATCACATTTTACAACAAAGCAAAAAAATATCCTCCCGAAAAAAACGGGAGGATGGTTTGATGTCTGTATTATCTGCAAAAAATCAGCGGAGTCTGTCTGCAGAATAGCCATACATACTATTCTGGGGCTTTTCGGGTTTTACCTTTTTGCCCTTCATCTTGCGGGCATAGAACCAGGCTTTCTGAAGTTCTTCGGAAAGTCGCTCATTAAAGCTCTCTGCATATTTCTCCTCGATAGAGTTGAGCACTACGATTGTGATGATTGAACGGGTGTCCTTGTCACCGTTGGAGTACTGTGTGCTGATCATCTGTGCAAGCTTGTTTATCTCGTTCTTGGCACCGCGTGCAAGAAGAGCATTAACTCTATCTACAATGTATGTGCGGGTAAAGTAAACGCCACGGAACTCTTCGTAGCCTTCCTGTTCCTCTTTGATGATATCCTTAAGCTCGGGGAAGAAATTAACAAATCTCTTTGCAAAGAAGAGGGGATCAGCATTGCCGTCATCGCCCTTCTTTTTCTTTGCCTGCTTAACACGCTTTACAGCTGTGGTTGCTGTTACTGTATCTACAAAATCGTTTGCTATGCTCTCTGCTTCTTTGAGAGTATCTGTTTCAGGATTGAACATCCAGGTTGCCATAGTCTTCCACTCATTGTCAGGACCATCTTCTGTCATAGAGCAGGAGCGGAGCACAACGTGCATTTTCTCGATATAATAAACCACAGAGTAAGCAACTGCATTACCTGTGAAAAGTGCTACCAGTTCTTTGTCTGAATCTGCAACCTTTTCGCGATTAAATCCCTGTCCTTTGAGAGCTGCAAAAACCTTTTCTGCAACAAGTTCAAATGCTGCCTTGATTTCTTTCATAATATACCTCCGTAAAAGCAATATTGCCTCATTATATCTATTTTTTCAATTATATTTTCTGCAAGCTGTGCTTCATTATTGAGAGCATTGTTATTAATCCATATCTCCACACCGCTCACGTCACCCTCAGCACTGTTGCGGTGAAGCGATACAAAGTATGTAGCGTACCTTCTGTTTGCAAACTTCGCCCTGTCCTCAAGCTCAACAAAAACGTCTTTTTTTCGTGTATAGATTACGTCTATACCGTTATCCTCAAGGATTTCACCGACAGCAAGCGCAAGCCGCAGATTATCATCTTTTTCATATCTGCCTTCGTACTCTGCACCAACGTCACTGCCGCCGTGACCTGCATCAATAACAACACGTGTCACCCCGTCATTATCTGCGGGCGGCTTTTCCTGCGTTTCAGGCTTCTTATCACTCTTATAAAATCCTTTTTCCGCAGTATACGTAAGTTTCTTACTGCCGTCCACCGTAACAGTGCAAACACCTGCACTGTTTTTTACAATGATTTCATAAATAATTCCATCGTGTATTTCAATCTTCTGATTTTCAAGCTTCAGATTTGTAAATGTCACAGAATAACCGTTTTCAACCGATTTTCCGCTTCCCACATAATTTTTATTAAAATACACACGCTCTGCAAACGCATCATATATAATTTCGTCGTTTTCAGATTTTTCAGCACGTATCATTATTCCCTTTTCACTCGACATCACCATTGCCTGAGTGTTTTCCTTTATATCAAGTACAAGGCGTGCCTGATTTTCAAAATTGGAATAACGCACCTGTTCAACACAATTTCCGCCAAGCTGCAACGTTCCACCAAGGCTTGTAAACATAGCATCGGGGAAATCAAAAACAACTCTTTCAGGATTCGAATATCTCGTAATCTTAGGCGAAATACCGTAACGTGTACTTATATACACATAGTCATATCTGTCATCCTTTGATGTCTTAACCGTGCCGAAGCTTCCATATTCCTCGGGCATTATGTCCTCGTTATCGCTTACTGTTCCGCCTATTATTTCAGATGTTTCCTCGCTAATCAATACAGTGCGTGTGGAATCGTCCCATCCTACCTTATAGCCAAGCTTTTCGGCGATAAAGCGCACAGGCACCATAGATTTAAGAAGTGTTTCATCCATACCTATAAGCATCGGAAGCGGCTGGTCATCATCAATACGCACAAGGGCATTATTTACATACGTGTTTCTGTCACCTATTTTTACCATCACCGATACACCGTTATCGGCAATCTCCACCTGACAGGTGTCATCGTGCCATATGACCTTGCTCCCAAGAGCCTCAAAAACCTCTCTCACGGGGACCATAGTATACTCGTTTATAATAACGGGCGGCATCGGAAGGTCTGTAAGTAATTTTCCATTAATGCTCAGATGCACGTCACCTGCATAGTATGGGTGGTATTCATCATTATAGTAAAGCTGTGCCGCACTTACATTCATAAATGTCAGCATCAGTATAATAAGTAAAGTTATTAAAGAGACTGCCTTTTTCACCGTTTCACCCCTTTTTGCTAATATACAACAATATTCGACATATAAAGGCAAAATCCTGCCTTTACCTCTTATTTGTAATAAAAACGTAATATTGTTATTCCCAGCTAATCTGCTTGGAATTTGCATTATTGGGCATAGCGATTCCATAATGCTCATACGCAAGACGTGTTACGCACCTTCCCCTCGGAGTTCTGTTGATGAATTCCTCCTTTATAAGGAACGGTTCGTAT
>CALEIO010000089.1 GCA_937875885.1 uncultured Clostridia bacterium
CACCCTGCTTTGTGGCTGCAAGGCGTACTGTAACCTTTTGTGACACAAGCTGCAGAGAATCTCTGTCTCCTGTGGCAATAACACACTCGTTGCCGTCCTTTTCGCAGGAAGCGGCAAAGGTGCCCAGAATATCGTCGGCTTCGTAGCCCTCCAGGGAAACAAGCTTGTATCCCAGAAGCACCAAAAGCTCTTTAAGTGGCTCAACCTGCTGTGCAAGTTCCTCGGGCATACCCTTGCGGGTAGCCTTGTAGCCTGAGTATGCCTTGTGTCTGAAAGTAGGCGCACGCAGGTCAAAGGCAATAGCCACACAGTCGGGAGTGGTGTCTGCCTTTATTTTTTCAAGCATAGTCAGAAAGCCGTAAATAGCGTGGGTAAACTGTCCGTCCTTTGTGGTGAGGGGACGAATTCCGTAGTAAGCTCTGTTGAGTATGCTGTTACCGTCTACTGCTAAAAGTCTCATAATTTATACATCACATCCACAACTCTGCCGTTTTTCATATACACTCTGGGTACACGCTTGGAAACAGCGCAGATAATTTCATAGTTGATTGTACCCGCAAAGTTTGCAAGTTCAGAGGCTGTAGGTGCGCCGTCGTCACCCTTCGAGAAGATAACAACCTCGTCGCCAATCTTTACGTTCTCAATATCCGTAACGTCAATCACAGTCTGGTCCATACATACTCTGCCCAGAATCTTGGCTTTTTTACCCTTGATGCCCATATATCCATCCTTTGACAAAGAGCGGAAATATCCGTCGGCATAGCCGATGGGCACAGTTGCAACCACCATATCTCTGTCTGCCACAAAAGTTCTTCCGTAGCTTACACAGGAGCCCTTGCGCAGTTTTTTTACAAAAGCAACCGTGGATTTCAGCGTCATAGCAGGAGTAAGCTCCAGAGTGCCCTCCAGTGAAGGATTAGGAGAAAGTCCGTAAAGGATAATTCCAGCACGTACCATTGATTTATAAGTATAAGGATGATGCTCCACAGCACCGCTGTTTGCGTGGTGCACCACAGAGAATGTAACACCTCTGTGAGCAAGTTCCTTTACTGTATGCTCAAAAGCATCAAACTGTGCCTTGGTGTATTCAGCCTCGGCGTCGCCCTCGTCAGCCACAGAGAAATGGGCCATAATTCCGCGAACTTTAAGTCCTTTGAGTTTGCACACCTGCTCAATCTCACAGAGAGAGTCGTTATCCTCGGGGAACCTCTGGCACATAAAGCCGATTCTGCTCATACCTGTGTCCACCTTGATGTGCACATCCACAGAAACCCCTGCTTTCTCACAAGCAGCAGAGAGCATCTCGGCATATTCTCTGCCGTAAACCGCCTGGGAGATTTTGTAAGCAGAGAGCTTTGCCGCCAATGCAACGGGAGTGTAGCCAAGCACCAGCACAGGCTCGGTGATGCCGCTTTCACGCAGCTCCAGAGCCTCGTCAATATTCGAAACCGCAAAATGCTCTGCACCAAGCTGAGAGTAAAGATGAGCAAGCTTCTGTGAGCCGTGGCCGTAGCCGTCAGCCTTTACCACACAGCAGATCTGTGCATTGCCTACCTTTTTGCGGATAGCTTCAAAGTTATTTTTAAGCGCATCCAGGTCAATCTCTGCCCAGGTGCGTTTTATTGTATCAAGTTCCATTTATAATACCCCCGATTATACCCTGTAAATGATGGGTGGGAATTATTTTTCAGTATATAAATACTCACAATAATTATATTACTTCCCACCAGATAAATCAACACATAAAATTAAAAACACACACAGAAAAAGCCACCCGAAGTTCATCTGCGGGTGGCTTATATATTTTCATAACCTTATGAGGCAATGCTTATTTTATTTTATCTTATCATTACAACTTTGTACTGTCTGCCGTTTTCGTTAAGGCAGTTCATCACTCCGTTTGCAGGGCTTGTGCTCTGCATAAGTTTAACCACATTGCCCTCAAGGCAAATTCCTGCCGATGCACCTGCGCCGTACACAGCCACACCGCCATACACCCTGGTACAAGCATTTGCGCTGTCATACACATTCCGGGGCATACCGTCGCAGTAAACAATCACCACAGAGGGAGTAACAGGCAGAGTAACACTTCCCTCTGCACTGCCGTTGCCCACATAAGAAAAGCTCTGCACAGGACGTCTTACCCTCTCTTTCTCTGTGGCTGTCAGGTGCAGAGTTTCGTCTGCAAGGTGAGCACCCAGAGCCTCATCAATAAGTATATTATCGGAGTTGAAATCTCCACGCTGGGGTCTGTCTGTGCCGTCCCACAGATTAAGCCCCAGCATTTCTGTTTTATTTTTTGATGCCATATTTTCTTCCTTTCTTACTCAACGTAAACGTCTATTTCCGACCACAGCATATTCTTGTTTTCCATATCGTCAAAGGATATATTCCGCTCATTCAGAGCATCCCACTCAAAGCCGTCAAACACAGCATCAACCTCAAGATGTGCAGGGAACACACCATAAAGCTGACTTACAATCCAGTTGCGCTGACCCTCGGTAAGCTTCTGCGAAGATACATCCACAGTAATTCTGAAAACCCGTGGATACTCCCGAATCACACCCTCAACACCCAGGAATTTCAGCACTTTTTCAGCACCCTCGGGTGTAAAGTCATCATAGCCGAAAGCCGAACGTGTAAGGAGCATTTCTCTGCGCTTCTGTGTTGTCAGGTCGCCACGCTGTGCACCCCACAGCCTTTCTGCCGCAGAAAGCCCGTAGGTATTTGCCGTAAAGAAGAAAGCCTCTTTCTCCATTTCCTGAAGGGTTTCCCGAAGCATCTCAAGCCCCTCTGCATAGGCTTTAAGTTCGCAGTTTATGTTACTGTCCTCTGTGATTGAGTAAATTCCCAGAGCCTTGTGGTCTGCAACAAGTTTTTGGAGCACACTCATACAAGTACCCCCCGGGTGATACTTATTGTGCCCGTTACGGGGTAGAATGTCTTTTCGCATCTTGTGTCAGAGTTTGCATAGGAATCAAAGGAATACTCCTTCACTCCCTCCACGTGATACACACGCTCACCCGCTTCTGTAAGGAGAACATTACCACCTACGCCTCGGGTTTCAATGTACTCTCGCAGAGCATCCGAGCAGGCTTCTTTCACAGCCCCGAACTCATAGCCGTCCTTCACGTCAATTTTAAGATTCAGATTGATTACGGCAGGGGGTGCTTTGTGCACAAGGGCATCCACGTTCACCTCTCTCAGGGTGTTTATCTTCTCCTGCACAGCCTGCAAGGTTTCATCAGAAGCCTCTGTGCCCTGTGCCGCAATGTAAATTCCCACAGTACCTGCGCCCCTGTCCCTGGGTACAACTGCCGCACTTGCAACACCAGCTGTTTCTGTTGCAATTTTTTCGTAGTAAGCGCAGTTTGTGCCGTTGGAAGCATAGGTGTAGGATGCAATCACTCTTGCTCGCAGACTTTCGTCGCTTTCTGTGTCTGTGCCCGATGTGCAAGGGTCGGGATTCACTACCTTGAGTGCACCTGTTACAGGGGTAACAATCACCGAAATCTTCCTTGCAGGCACGTTGTATTTTCTGCCTCTGTCAAAGGCAACAATCTCTGCATGAGCAGAGTATGTACCTGCGTAAATCACCTCTTGTGAGGTTGTCTCAAAACACAGGGGCTTTTCTCCCGAAGTGGACACAAGTGTGCCCTTGGGAATGACAACATCCGTCACTGCCGCTTCGTCAAGAGAGAAAATAACAGTACCCACAGCGCAGGATGCCTCACGTCTTGAAAGTCCCCTTTCTGCCGCGTGATACTCCAGATACTTACCCGTAGCTGTACTTGCAAACATCTGATTTTTTAGCCACTCCATATTAACGGCACTGCTGTAAATCTCCCCTGCAAGTACCCGAAGTCTTACCGAAATATCAGAAACCTCCGAGGGCACAATGCCCGTACATTCTGTGTATTTACTCCTCATTCTTTCAAGGATTTCATCGTAAGTTATCATTTCAAAATCACCTCTGTGCTAATTTCTTCGTCCCCGTATTTTACCGTAATCTCTGTGCGGATACTTCCGTCAATAAGCTCCCATACGTAATTCACAAACAGCTGTGCACCCTTTACGGGTACAATAGCTTCTCTGAGCCTTGCTTCAAGGCACCTTATCTCCCGCTCACCCGAAATATCCATCACAGCAGAGCAACCTAAATCCTTGTTATATATAAATCCGCCTTTTGGGGCGGTAATGCAAAAAATCACCTGCTGCAGCACCTCTTCGATGCCCTCAATGTAAACAGGCTCTCCTGTTTCGTCCAGCAGAATATCTCCGTTTTGAATTTTTATATCCATCACACACCTCCCAATTCCTTGCCGTTAATATACACCTTGCCATCGTTTTTAAGCAGAATTGATGCACCTCCGGCAGAGCGGAGCATAAGTTCTCCGGGCTGAAGCTGTGTTGTCTCTTCGCACACAACTCCCACACAGGCATCCTGTGCCGAGGTATGCACAAGCACAGCCTGCGCTCCCACAGGTGGCACACAGCTTATGCCGTAAGGCGCCACCAAGGGCACATTCATATGTCTGCGGGATGCCTCAACCTCCACAGAAGAGCCCTTTGAATCCGACACACTACCCGTTGTAGCCGAGGTGTTTTCTTTTATGTTCTTTGCCATAAATGACGATATCCACATATCAGTTCTCCTTTCTGTGCAGAGTCACCAGAGTGCTCTCGCCCTTTTTATCAAGTATGTATTTTAAGGATTTAACATAAAAATCTTCATATACCTTACCTCTGCACTTCACCACAGCATCCGCACCGATTACCCCCGTAAGCCGCACAGGACACTCAAGCTTTATCTCTCTTGAAAGTGCCGAGGATTTTTTGATTGCATCATAGCCATCTGAAAGGCTCTGTGCAGAAAGCACCGACGCATTAAGGAATCTCTCCCTTGTAACATCGCTGTCTGCGGCCTCTTTATTTTCAATCACAGTTGTGTAGTCGCCCTGAACATCTGTCTTTGCCCTTATGCGTGAAATAAGTCTGCACCTGAGTCTGTTGTGGGTAAAGCTTGTGTAAGGAATCCCTGTACCTTCATCAGAAAACACAAGTTTTCCGTTTTGGTTTTTTCCCGAAAAATCCACCACTCTGCCTACAACACAAGGCGCTTTGCCAAACAACTTTCTGCCGAAACTTTCTGCCACCTGCCAGCAGGACATACCCTTGCTCACATTGAAAGCGCCCTGCAGACATCTGTCCTCATCCATAAAGGATTCCACTCCACAAGGCTTCATATACATCGAGTAAAGCACACCCAGAGTGATATTCACAAAGTTTTGTGGCTTTGCCTCATTATCAAGGAGCAATGCCGCCATACTTCTGCCGATTATCTCTGTTGTCAGGCTCTGTTTGCAGGTGAATATCTGCTCATCCACCACAGCGCTCATCACGTCTTCTTCTCCGTCTTTTATGTGTATCTGCGCAAACTCTCTGTCAAACTCCTCCGAAAAAACAAGCCTCAAGCTGTCTGCAGGAGTATCTCTGTCGCAGGCAATCTGCAGATAAACAGGTGCGGGGAGACTGC
>CALEIO010000090.1 GCA_937875885.1 uncultured Clostridia bacterium
CTCTAGATATTTAATTGCAAAACCACCACCTAAATTAAGTGATTTTAATTCTATGTCTAACTCATCTTTAATCTTTTTAAAGAATGACAACATAACATTAGCAGCTTCTATGAATGGTTCATCATCAAAAATTTGTGAGCCAATGTGGCAATGAAGCTGTGTAAGTTCAACCCACTTGCAATCAAGTGCAGTTGTTACAGCGTCCATTGCTTCACCGTTTTCAATAGAAAAACCGAATTTTGAATCTATCTGACCTGTTCTGATATAGTCATGTGTATGAGCTTCGATGCCGGGCTTGATTCTAAGACCAATTTTAACCTTTTTTTGAGCCTCTGCTGCGATTTTTTCGAGATTCTGAAGTTCGGTATAGTTGTCGATAATAATGCGTCCTACGCCGTTTTCTACAGCCATTCTGAGCTCGTCGGGTGTTTTGTTGTTACCGTGGAAGAAAATTCTTTCTGCGGGGAAACCTGCTTTAAGAGCAGTGAAAAGTTCTCCGCCTGAAACAACATCTACACCCATTTTCTCCTGTGCCATAATTCTGTAGATTTCAAGACAAGAGAGTGCTTTGCTTGCATAGCAAGGATAGCTGCCTTCTTTGAAGTTATCGTTAATAAAGGAAGTGTATCTTTTGCAGTTGTTTCTGATAAGATTTTCGTTCATTACATAGAGCGGAGTGCCGTATTCTTTTGCAAGAGCTACAGCGTCACAGCCCTCAATCTGTAAATGTCCGTTTTCGTTGAAAGTAAGTCCGGGAGTAAGCATTAGTGTCACTCTCCCCTCTCTAAATATTTATCTATGATGTTTCTTACATCTTCAGTACCCTCACCATTAAGAGCAGAAAATGCCACGAATTCTGCATTGAACTCTGCAAGAAGGTCTGTGTAAAAAGCCATCTGCTTTGCAAGCTCGGTTTTATTGAGCTTGTCTTTCTTTGTGAGTACTACAACAAATGGGAAATTCAGCTCTGAAAGATAGCGAATCATCTGCATATCATCTGCTGTAGGCTTGTGTCTGATATCGCAAATCTGAATTACAAGAGCGAAGTTTCTGTCGTCAGCAAAATATCCTTCAACAAGCTCTCCCCATCTGTCTTTTTCAGCCTGGGATACCTTTGCATATCCGTATCCGGGTAAGTCAACAAGCATAAACTCTTTAAGTGAAAAGAAGTTGATTGTGGCTGTTTTACCGGGAGTGGCACTTACTCTGGCCAGGCTCTTTCTGTTTGTAATTTTATTGATCAGTGAGGATTTACCTACATTTGATCTGCCTGAAAATACTACCTCGGGTTTTGTGGATTCGGGAAGCTGTGAGGATGTACCACAGGCCATTTCAAAGTTTACGTTGTTAATATCCATAATATACTCCGTTACAGAGTGTTGCAGACTCTGCTTTTTGTAGCTGTTTTTTCTTTGGGTTTAGCACTTTTGGAAGTGTGCTTTACCAGTACTGTATTCAGAACTTCGTCAATATCCTCTACAGGAATAAACTCTACAGCTGTGCGAACAACCGGATCGATCTCGCTCAGTTCTGGGGTGTTATTTGTAGGAATAATAACAGTTCTGATTCCGTTTTTGTATGCAGCCATAGACTTTTCTTTCAGTCCGCCGATAGGTAATACCCTGCCTCTGAGAGTAATCTCACCAGTCATAGCTATGCTGTGTTTAAGCTTGTTTCCGGTAAGGGCTGAACAGATAGCACTTGCCATTGCGATGCCGGCTGAAGGACCATCTTTGGGTATAGCACCTTCGGGTGCGTGAATATGAATGTCTTTGTTTTTGTAGAAGTCAGGGTCAATTCCGTATTCCTTACATCTGCTTCTGATACAGGTTATAGCGGTTTTGGCTGATTCCT
>CALEIO010000091.1 GCA_937875885.1 uncultured Clostridia bacterium
CTGAAGGCTTGCTTTCAGACCAGTTTGCTCTTTCGTCCTTGTAAACTGTGTAGGTATCGGAGCAAATGGAGCAGGTATATTTAACTTTTGCAAGGTCTGAACAAGTTGCATCTATGTTTTTCTCTGTGTAGCTATGACCACTGAAAGGAATGACCTCTTTTTCCTGGTTGTTACACTTGGAACAGGTACGGACCTTTGAGCCTTCCTTGGTACAAGTTGCATTTGTAACAACCCAGTTGCCGTAGGAGTGGCTACCTGTTGTTACAACTGTGCCCTTAACGTGTCCGCAAGTAGGACAAGCCTGAAGACTCTCGCCGTTTGTAGTACATGTAGGAGATGTAATTACATAGTTCTGATACTTATGTGAGCAAGTGCTCTGGTCAGCAGAAGAAGGAATAACCATAAAGTAATCTTTAACCAGAGTACGTGTACCTGTGTTATTCTTCAAAGTTGAACCGGACATATAGTAGTTTTTATACGCCGCTGTGATAACAAGTGTATGAGGACCTGTATCAAGAATACCCATCAGAACATTTGCATCGATTGTACTGTTGGCAATATTATATGATGTTCCTGAAGGAGTAGCACTATAACCTGTAACCTTTGTGCCGCTTGTGCCGAGTCCTGTGTAAACGTTAGCTGCAATTGTGGTAATCTGATTGTACTGAGTGGAAACTTTACCCGAAACAATATAGGAATTACCCTTAACGTGTCCGTTGGGTGCTGTATGACCGGAAATCTTAACATCAGAATATATCTGGCTTACATACTCTACTGACGATGCCAGGATGTAAGCTGTACTGCCCGACTTGGAAATGGTACGGTACCAGTACTCATTCTTTGTATTCTTGTAAAGACCCGTTGCTGTCATTGTTTCTCCTGTACTGTAATTCGATACAGTAGTCGAAGTTGAATCAACTGAGTTGCTGCAAGGCAAAGTTCTTGACCAGGATGCATCTTGTGTAACTTTGATTTTTGCATGAGCTGCATAGTATGTACACTCGGATACATAGTCAACCTTGTCTGCGCCTGCTGCAGTCATAGCAGATGTGGACTTGGCTGTGATATTAGTAAGAGCTGTTGTATTGTAGAGGTTGATAAGAGAACCTGTACCATACTTGGTACCGCTGGGATTTTTAAGAGCCAGCTGACGGTCTACAATGTAGTAACCTTTGTAGATACCCATATTGGAGCTTGCCCAGGTATTGAAGGTTTTTGAGGAGTAGTTGATCCATGCATTCCATGTGATATTACAAACGGATTTCATAAGACCATTGAACTCATTATCTGTACCGTTACCTGTGCCGATAAGCTGACAACCTGCAGACCATACCCAACCAAGAGAGCTACCACCTGCAATGTTAGTGGAACGTGTGTGGATATTGATACCGCTGGCACCATTCTGGTATCCGTTCAGGCTTCCGGGAGGAGTATAATAACAATTTCCGTTAGAATTATACAAATTGACCTGAAATGCAGCATAAGGACCTGTGTGGTTTGTGGTGTAGAAAGAATAAACACCATCCATCAGGGTTGTAGAACCTGAATAAGCCGCACCTGTACACCAAGTAGGCTCACCGGGAATAGAAGAACAGTTCTCGCAGTAAAAATCAATATACGCATTACCGGCAGAATTCTTCTTGATAACAATGATTACCGCCTGATTACGAATGTTGTAATCGTTGTCGGAGTAAGTTGAACCACCCCAGTAGTTGTCTGAGCCGCCTTCAAACATAAACACGGCAGACTGACCATTGTCAAGACAATTCCTTACAGTGGAATTGTTGTTAAGGTGATACTTAATCATCTTATCGATGTAGGTTCGGGCTGCTGAATTTGAAATAAATCCCGAACAGGTCAGATTGTCGATACCGCTTACAGCTTCAACATCATTGTGCGAAAAATGCAGAGGTATCATGGTCAGCATCATACAGAAAGTAAGTGCTAATACCATTACTCTTTTTAGTAAATTGTTTCTCATAATTGTCCTCCTACAAGACAATATTTATACTTTCGCAACACCTGCAAAAGTAAATATCTATACATCATAAATTATAACACACAAGCCTTGTATTTTCAACACAATTATGGTTATTTATACGCTATTTTTCACGTAATTATAATATTTTTTATTACTTTCTTACAACATAATTCTTTATACACAATAAGAAAAATCCAACAGCATAAAACACTCGCAAAAACTAAAAAAAGCAGGTCAAAAAACTATGTTTTGCCTGCTTAAATTCTTTATGCCCCCCTACTTTCAACCATTCTTACACAAATCTAATAACAAGAAGCGTGTCATTAATATCATCTGTTTATCAGTTAGTTTATACAAATCAAACAATCTGATTGCCATTCAGAGAAAATAAAAATCCCCCCGTTTTACCGGGGGGATCTTGTCAGTTCATATAAAAATTACAGAACAGCTCTACCAAGCTCATCGAACTTGTAGTTCATTTCAATTGTAAGACCGTTTGTCATCCATACATACTGAGTCTTGTTAACTGAAAGCTTACCGCTGTAATCTACAAAGTAGTAGTAACCGTCGATGTAGTTAAGACCTACTCTGCCGGGCTTACCGTTTTCGTAGTAGTAGAGGCCGTCAGCCTTTGTGATAAAGCCGTTGAGCATCTTACCTTCTGCATCGAACTCGTACTCTGCCTCGGGAAGAATGCCGTTGCCGTTCCATACATACTTGATCTGATCAACAACGATTTCACCCTTGGAACCTTCTGCAAAGTAGTAGTCACCGTTCCACTCTACCAGACCAGCCATCTTACCTACACCGTTCTCGTAGTAGCAAAGCTTGCCGTCTGCTCTCTCAACGATACCGTTGAACATCTTACCGTCTGCACCAAACTGATACTCTCTCTCGGGGAGGAGACCATTGGACATCCATACATACTTGTAAACGTTTGTAGCAAGCTTACCCTTTGCCTCTGCAAAGTAGTAGTCGCCATCGATATTGATAAGACCAGCCATTACGCCCTTACCATTCTCATAGTAGTAGTACTCGCCGTTCTTCTCAACAATACCATTGTACATCTTACCGTCAGGACCAAACTCGTACTCTGACTCAGGAAGAATACCATTACCCTGCCATACGTACTTAACTTCGTTAACAGTAATCTCACCCTTTGCGCCGCCTGCGAAGTAGTAGTCACCATCTACCTCAACAAGACCAGCCATTGTGGGCTTACCGTCCTTGTAATATACAAGGCCGTTTGCTGTTTCAATAATACCTGTGATAGCCTTATAGTCATCACCGAAGATACGACCTACATAGCTGCCCTTAAGAGCATAACCATTAAAGTCGAAGTAGTAATATGTACCATCGATGAGCTGGAGACCTCTTACGCCCATGCCATCCTTAGCATAAGCATAGCCATTTCTGTCTGTGTAGAAACCATCTTCGATTACAGCATCTCTATCGCAAACGCCGTTCTCATCGAAGTAGTACCACTTGTGCTCGTTAGAAATGTTAAGTGTGAGCTGCCAGCCACCCTCAAGACGATAGCCCTTGTCGAAGTAATACTCCTTGCCATCGATTGTCTGGAATGACTTGTTGTAATAGTCAGGACCATAGTAGTATCTTGTACCGTAGAGAGTCTTTGCCCATACACCGGATACAAGCTTACCGTTTGCCTCGAACTCATATGTAATAACACCGAGTTTCTGGCTGCCGCTTACGCCGTAAGTAGTTGTAGTATCGAAGTAATACCACTCACCATCAATTTCGTACCAGCCCTTAATGTAACAACTCGGGCCATAGTAGTATCTCCAGCCAGTAAATGCATTCATCCAAACACCGGATACCAGCTTGCCGGTTTCCTCGAATTCGTAAGGAACGTGCGAAATAGTCTTCTTACCTACAACAGCATTCTTGGTAGTGCTATCGAAATAGTACCACTCGTTGTTGATCATCTGCCATCCGGAAGCAAGAGTGCCTTGATAAGCGTATCTGTATGCGCCTACGGACTCATCATAGAAGAGACCGGTATATTTAGCCTGACCTACATTGACGCCGGTTTCACCGAAATCGTAGTAGTAACCGTCGACATTTTGTACGCCGGTGTATTTAACACCATTTACATAGTAAGCAAAGC
>CALEIO010000092.1 GCA_937875885.1 uncultured Clostridia bacterium
CCAGCTCCCGCAGCACCTGGCCCAGGCGGCACACAGGAAGTCCCATTACATCGTAATAGTCGCCGGTCATCCGCTCACAGAACAGGGCAGCGCCGCCCTGAATGCCGTAAGCTCCCGCTTTATCCATAGGCTCATTGGTTGCAATATATGCAAGGATTTCTTCATCTGTGAGAGGATAAAACTCCACCTGTGTTTCTTCGCAGAAGCCTGTGGATTTTCCGTTTTCGACGATACAGCAGGCTGTTACCACCTTGTGGATTTTCCCGCTGAGGGCTCGAAGTTTTGCAAAGGCATCCTCCTCCGACCGTGGCTTTGAAAGAATCTCGTCCTCCAGAATCACCACAGTATCACTGCCGATAACAATATCATCGGGATAATCCTTTGCCACACTCTGCGCCTTGAGCTTTGCAAGGTAAAGGGGTACTTCAGACGCACCGATGCCGTCAGGCAAGGTTTCATCCTCACCCGACGGCACACAGATTACATTATCAGAAATAAGCCTTATCAATTCCTTACGTCTCGGAGACGCGGATGCCAGAATAATTCTTTTCATAAGGTTTTCTCCTCTTGCTCTCACGGCACTCAAGATTCACACCCAGAGTGTAGTCGATAAGCATTCTTACTATAGCCAAAAGAGCATAAAAAACAAAAACAAATATACAGAAATTAAGCATTATTCTCTCCTCCTTGTCTATAATTCTACAAGAAAGAGTGTCCCATAAAAAGGACAATGCTTTTGCCGCTTTCAGGGAGGTTTGCCCCTGCAATGCTTAATGATATTTACCCAAAACCTTTATAAGCTCATCAGTGTACTGCTTGACAGCTGACTGGGGAGATACAATCTGCACCTTGTCTGAAAGGCCAAACACCCAACCGAAAAACTGGGGGCTGAGAGCTACTTTTATATCAATCAGAAAATGGTTTTCTCCATCCTCACGGATGTAGATATCCTTACCGAAGCGATCGGCCACAACACCAATCATATCCGCAGAAAATCTAAGTCTTACATCTGTAAGCTCTCCGCCAAACATACCGAATACACTCTTGGAATACAGCGCCATATCGAAGTTATCAAACACTGATTTTCCGTCGCGGGAATCCTGGGAAAGCTCAACCTTCTCCATCTTATCTACTCTGTAATGGCGGATTGCCTGAGCCTCGCTGTCATAGGCCACCAGGTAGTAGTTTTCGTCGTCCCAGGTAAGTGAGAAAGGTGACACGCAGTAACGCTTGCCGTCACGTCTGGGGCGCTTGTGAATTTTATCTTTTCCTTTACCTATTGCCCACTCAAGATAAGAGAAAGTAATCTTTTTATCCTGGGAGATTGCTTCGTGAATAGAGTCAACAGCATAGTATATGGTTTCGTTAGGATTTTTAACTCTGTTTGTTACATAAACCTGACGCTGAAGCTGTCTGCCCTCGTGGACAGATGCAAGAGATTCCACCTTGCTTATAAGCTCGTGGGATTTCTTGGCTGTGATGAATTTGGAACTCTGCACTGAATCCACCAGAAGCTTCAGCTCTGCAAGCTGGAACTGTCTGCTGCCTATGTAGTAGGTCACTGTGTTTGTCTTTAGTCTGCACAGCTCATATCCCATTGTCTCGCCGAATTGCTCCAGCACCTCAAGGTCATCGTAAACACTCTTGCGCTCTGCGGGAATTCCCATAGACTCCAGCTGCTCAATAATCTGTGCCACAGTAAGTCCGTGATTCTCATCGGTCTGCTCCATAAGCATATTGAGAATTTGCAGAAGTTTTTGCTTCTGACGTGAACTTTTTGCCATAGAAATTCCTCCTTGTTTACGACGTAATCTGACATATATTGTAAGTATATCACAGAATTTTATAGCATTCAAGACCGCAATATCTCATATGCTTTCTTGTGAGATTACACAAGCAAAAGCTACGTTTTATGTAAACAACAACCAAGATACCCTGAAAAACAGCTAAAAATATGCCGTTTTTTATGTTAGCAATGCCCATAAACCTCTATGTTATCAAGGTTAATTTGTAGCAATAGCCGAATTTTATCTTTTACCTTTGACAACAAAAAAAGAGAACTATATAATAGCAATGGTAAGATAAAACTTACCAATACTACGTAAATTCACGAAAGAGGTATATTATTATGGCAACAGAGAAGAAGACAACTGCAGCAAAGACAACAAAGGCTGCCGCAACAAAGACAACAACAAAGAAAACAGCAACAAAGGCTACTGAGACTAAGGCTGCTGAGACAAAGGCAACAGAGGTTAAGGCTGTTGAGACTAAGGCAGTTGAGACAAAGACAGCAGAGAAGAAGCCCGCTGCAAAGAAGACAACTACAACAAAGAAGACTACTACAAAGAAGACAGCTGCTAAGGTAGAGATGTTCATCGAGTTCGGTGGTGTTCAGGTTTCCGTTGACGAGATCATTGAGAACGTTAAGAAGGTAAACGGCAAGGACGCAAAGAACTACACAATCTATCTCAAGCCTGAAGACAGCAAGGCTTACTTCGTAGCAGACGGCGAAGAGAAGGAAATGGACGTTTACTTCGCTTAAGTTTAAGTAACATATTAAAAGCTAACTCCCGAAACTTTATGGTTTCGGGAGTTTTTGTTTTGTATCAGCAATAAATTGTAAAGTTTCTGATTTGACAGTATCTGCAAGAAAAATAAGTCCTGTTACATTTGGCACAACAAGCAGACCGTTTACAAGGTCGCCCAACGCCCACACCCCTTGCAAGTTGCACACAGGAGCCAGCAGCACACTGATAATCCACAATACTCTGTAAGGTTTGCAGGCTCTCTGTCCAAATACAAAGGAAATACACTTTTCTCCCACCACAGACCAACCAAGAATTGTGGAAAAAGCAAAGGTAATCATACTAAATACAAGCAAGCCCTCCCCAACGTAAGGAATATCACAAAAAGCCTCCAGGCACAATCTGCCTCCTTCAAGAGAATTCAGCATAACTCCGCCAAAACTTTTAACCTGATAGCTGACAACCACCACTCCCGTAACAAGGCACATAACTATAGTATCCCAGAATGTAGCCGTCATAGATATAAGCCCCTGCCTTACAGGATGATTCGTCTGTGCACAGGCACACACCACCGAGGAAGTACCCAAACCAGCTTCGTTGGAAAACAAGCCTCTTGCCATACCATAGCGACAAGCAAACATTATAACCGAGCCTTGTGCTCCTCCGGCAACAGCCCGAAAAGAAAAAGCTTCTTTTAGTATGAGAGCCAAAGACCCAGACAAAACGCTTCGGTTAATAAACAATACACATACACAGCCAATTATATATGCAGCGGCCATAAAGGGCACAAAGAAACTGCAGACCTTGCCGATACTTGCAACTCCTCCAAATATCACAAGTGCTGCCAGAAACGCTGTTACAGCTCCGATTATCAACTGTATGCTTAATGTGTCTGCTTCCTCACTGCGCCTGATAACAGTTTCGGTAACTACATCAGATATTGCATTAGTCTGAATTGCCGCACCCGTGATTAGTCCGCACAGTGCTGCCAGTACACCGTAAATCATTCCTATGCTTCGGCTGCCCACACCTTTTTCCAGTACATACATAGGTCCACCCGAGTAATCTCCGTTTTGGTTTCGGGTACGGAATTTTACCGAAAGCATACACTCTGCATATTGGGTTGCCATTCCGAATATGCCTGTCACCCAACACCAGAATACCGCACCTGCTCCGCCCAGTGCTACAGCTGTGCCTACTCCGATAATATTGCCTGTGCCAAGAGTTGAAGCGAGGGATGTTGCAAGGCAGGAAAAAGGACTTAACTCACCTTTACCGCTACCCTCTGAAGAAACCGAAAGTCTGATTCCCACAAAAACTTTTCTCTGAACAAACCCTGTTTTTATGCTCATAAAAATATGAGTCAAAAACAAAAAGGCTATCATCGGGAAACCCCAAAGATAGCCGTTGATTGTCTGAATGATTGCTCCCATAAATTCGCCTCGCAAGCTTCGGGTTACATTATCATTCCTTATTATTTTCTATTAATTCCACTGCTTCGTCCAGGTCGCAGACAGAAGCAAATATGAGTTTTTCAAGCTCTTCATCGGGACCTGACAAATCAGGCACCATAACTGTGATGCAACCTGCAGAAGAAGCAGAGCGCACTCCGTTGGGAGAATCCTCAAAAGCCATACATTCTTCAGGCTCGAGCTCCAGAAGCTTTGCAGCTGCAAGGTAAACATCAGGTGCAGGCTTGCCGTTTTTGATATCTGCGGCACTCTGTACCTTGTCAAAATACTCCCAAAGTCCCAGTGAACGAAGATACTCTTCTGCAATGGGCAGGGGTGTACTTGTAGCAAGCGCTACACGCAGTCCCTTGCTCTTTGCATATTTCAGTATGGAATCTGCTCCTTTTTTCATAGGCACTCCATACTTATCTATATGCTCTCTCATATACAAAAAATGCTTATCAAAACTGTCCTTAAAATCAAAGTCCTGACCAAAATAGCCTTTGAACTTCTCTTCACATTTAGGAATTGATAAACTGCGGATACCCAGAAACTGCTCCAGAGTAAGGTCGAATCCTCTCTGCTTGCAGTCATAAACCAGAGCTTCGTAGGAAAGCTTTTCTGTGTCTATGAGAAGACCATCCATATCAAAAATAAGACCGTTTATTTTCATAATAAGTCCTTATCTCTCTGAAAGAGGTGTGTACTCACGCTCTTGCGCTACGCTCATATAAGCAGGACGGATAATCTTGCTTGCATTGATGAGTTCCTCCATACGATGAGCAGACCAGCCTGCAATACGTGCGATTGCAAACAGAGGTGTATAAAGCTCCTTGGGAAGACCGAGCATTGTGTACATAAAGCCGCTGTAGAAATCTACGTTAGCAGAAACACCCTTGTAAATCTTCTTCTCTTCTGCAATAACAGAGGGGGCAAGCTCCTCAACCTTTGCATAAAGATTGAATTCTTTCATAAGACCCTTTTCCTCGGCAAGGCGCTGAACATAAGATTTCAGCGCTTTTGCTCTGGGGTCAGAGATTGAATAAACAGCGTGGCCCATACCGTAGATAAGACCTGCCTTGTCGTAAGCTTCTTTGTGAAGGAGTTTGCGCAGGAAGCCTTTGATTTCTTCTTCGTTGCTCCAATCCTTAACAGTCTTCTTAAGTTCAGAGAACATACCAACAACCTTTGCATTTGCACCGCCGTGCTTGGGTCCCTTCAGAGAAGAGAGGGCTGCTGCAACTGCTGCGTATGTATCTGTGCCTGAAGATGTAACTACTCTTGTTGTAAATGTGGAGTTATTACCACCACCGTGCTCTGCATGAAGTACCAGAGCAACGTCAAGTACCTGTGCCTCAAGTGCAGTGTATTTCTGGTCGGGACGAAGCATCATAAGGATGTTCTCTGCAATTGAAAGCTTGGGGTTAGGGTTGTGGATATAAAGGCTCTTGCCCTTGTGATAGTGAGTATATGCATTGTAACCATATACAGAAAGCAAAGGAAATACAGAGATAAGCTGCAGGCACTGACGAAGAACGTTTGTGTAAGAGATATCGTTTGCGTTGCTGTCGTAGCAATAAAGTGTGAGAACGCTTCGTGCAAGAGTGTTCATCATATCTCCAGAAGGAGCTTTCATAACTACGTCGCGAACAAAGTTCTTGGGCAGAGTTCTGTAAGAAGCAAGAAGCTTGCAGAACTTTTCAAGTTCTTCTGTTGTGGGAAGCTCGCCGAAAAGCAGAAGATAGATAGTTTCTTCAAAACCGAATCTGTCGTCTGTGGCAAAGCCGTTAATAAGGTCATTGACATTGATGCCGCGGTAGAAGAGTTTTCCGTCTGTGGGAACAACCTCTCCGTTTACCACTTTGTTCTGACGAATTTCAGAAACCTCTGTCAGACCAGTCAGCACGCCTTTTCCGTTCAGGTCTCTCAGACCACGTTTAACATCAAATTTGGCGTAAAGGTCAGCGTCAATGCAGGAATTCTCAATACACTTTGAACACAGCTGCTCTAAAACGGGAGAATTCTGTGAGTAGGAGTTAAATTTAGATGTCAATTTAATCACTGCCTTTCCAAATATTCTATGAATAAATTATACAATATCAAAGTTGGGAAATTAATCAATAAACTTGCAACAAACTGTATCTTTACAGATATGAGTCAGAGAATTTACTGTTAACTCCGAAAGTCATATTTTTTAACAAGATGCTATATTTCCCATTATTTAGTTTATTATATCATATTATATTGCAAAAATGCAAGTTATTATTCCAAATCAGAACTATATAGAGATATTTTGAATTTTTTACATTCCAATTATGCAAAACGCAACCTCTTATATCCGTTTTTATTACTTTTCGGAGGAGGTTTTATGTGTTTTTGAATTTTCAAGCACATCATCCTGCAACTAAAGAAACAGTAAACGGAAGCCACACTCCCTATATGCAGACTTCCGTTTTCTTCACTTTGTTAGTTCTTCTATAATTCTTTTCTGATCCTCTTTGGAATTTGCCTTTGCAAACCGCTCAAGCAAAAGCTGCTGACCTGTAAAGCTAAGTCCCGCATAAGCATTCACAGCTTTTGCATCTTCTGCAAGCATCATAAACATCCCCACAGGAACATTCTTTTCTTTTTTGTTTTTCTTCATAAACTCACCGGATATAGTATCTGCATAAATCCGCAGAATATAAAAAATAACCGCTCGCTTAACACGAACGGTTTTGTAGTAAATATATTATGCTGATCAGTTTGAGCTGTTGCCTGCATCCTTAACATCCTGAAGAAGTTTGTTCATCAGGCTCTTGATGTCATTTTCCAGATCAATGCGGCACTTGTCGCGAACAGCCTCAAGGCGGGAAATCTCTTCTTCAATCTCCATCTGCTTTGCTGTGCTCTCCATAACCAGCTTTTCTGCTTCCTCTTTTGCCTTTGAGATAATCTGCTCTGAAAGCTGCTTTACAATTATTAGAGCCTGTGCAATGGATTCCTCGTGCTTTTCAAGCTCGCGGATGCGCTCTCTCTTCTCTGCAAGTTCACACAATGTATCGTCAGCATCAGAAGCAATATCCTGCAGAAAAGCGTCAACCTGTGCTTTATCGTAGTATTTTCCTTTTTTAACGGGCAACATATAGCCCTCAATCTTTGAACGGGACAAACTCATAGATACCCCTCCTGGAAAGCTGTATTCACACATACAGCCGAAATTAATACACATACGTAGACTAATAATAGCATTGTACCATACATATTGTGGTTTGTAAACCTTTTTATCTATATATTTAGAGTTATTCTGCGCTTTTTCACAAAAAAACTGCCGCAAAAACCTACGGCAGTTAAACTTAAAGATCAGTTTTTGAAAAATGCCACTGCTACTGCACCGGGACCTGCATGTGTACCGATGATGCTTCCGATACAAGCCGAGTTAAGATTTTCAATCTTGCCCTCCCAGAGTGCAGTACTGTCTTCAATGTATTTCTTAAGCAGAGTATCGTCAAGACCTGTGTAACCAAGTAGCACAGGCATAGAATAATCCACCCCGCCTGCATTATCAATCTCTTTAACAAGCAGATTGTTTGCCTGCTTTGAGCCTCTTGCCTTACCAACCATCTGCACCTCGCCGTCGCAAACACAAGCAACAGGCTTTATGGAAAGCATCTCTCCTGCAAAAGCAACAGTTTTTGAGATTCTGCCACCTTTTTTCAGATACTCAAGAGTATTGAGCATTGCAACAACACGGATATCTTTGCTCTTCTTTGTGAGAATCTCTGCAATTTCAGCAGCAGACTTGCCCTCTTCAACAAGTTTCACAGCATATTCAGCAAGTATTCCCTCGCCGATAGCTACAGAATAGCTGTCTACTACATATACGTTTCCGCCAACCTCTTCCTTTGCAATGCAAGCACTCTGATATGTGCCTGAAAGCTTGGAAGAAACTGTAATAACTACCACATCAAACCCCTCATCAAGAGCCTCTCTGTAAGCATTCTCAAATCCTAAAGGCATAATCTGACTTGTAGTGGGGATAGTATCGCTTTCAATGAGTTTTTCGTAAAACTCTTTGTTTGTAATGGTCACGCCATCGTAATATTCTGTATCACCAAAGCGTACTGTCATAGGCAGAATTGTAAGGTGCTTTGCCACACTCTCGGAAACATCTGCCGCAGAATCAACGATAATTCTTACTTTATTTGTTGCCATAATAATCACCTTTCTCAATACAAGCTGTCAAGCCATTATTCGGGAAGTCCGCCCTCGCACATCTTTGTAAGGTTTGCTGCTATCAGGTCAAGTGCTGTGTAAAGACCCTCTCGCTCACTCTCACCGAGTCCTGCAATTTCAACTGCAACACAAGCACGCTTTGCCACGTAGTCTGACACATCCTTGCCTTTTTTTGTGAGCACAATGGGTGCACGGTAGGTGCTTGTGCCGTCTGCATTACGGCTTACCAGTTCTTTCATCTCCAGCTGGGCAATAGCTCGGGATACCGCCGCCTTATCTTTCATACAAACCTCGCTGAGCTTTGAAACGGTGAGTCCGTTTTCGCTGCCGTTAAGTGCCGCCAGATACTGGGCGCAAGAGCCGGGGAGTCCGTATTTTGCCATTTCTTCTGTTTCAATCTTCTGTATGCAGTAGCAGATTCTTGAGATAGCTGCCGAAAATTGTATTTACTGTAGGTTCCAGATAGTGGTCTGGATTCTGATCTTCCTGGGTGTACCAATGTTCGGTCACGACCGCCATACCGCCACCAACCTTGAACTTCATCTGGAAATATTGCGTATCAATGGCATTAAACATTATATATGGATACAAGACCACAGAGTGCCCAATCCGAGGGGCAGTAGGCGACTCATCTCCTAAGTCAATCCACGAGAGTCCCAGACCCACAGTCGGATTACCAAGGTACTGTTGCCATGGCTTCTGGCCCTGTGAAGGCAGTTCCAGACCAAGATTCACACCGGCAGGATATATCTCACCAAATTTTGAATAATGGGTGGGATTAACAAGGTAGGAGCCCCTGAAAGGATAGACCTTGATAGTAAACGGAGTCTTGCCATTATCTGTCTGAGCAGGTACTATGTCATCCGCTAGAAGTGGCACGGCTGACAAGATTGTCGCCAGAAAAAGCAAATAAATACGACGCATTATATCCAAAATCTAATTATTATTTGTTCTCCATCACTAGTATAGAAAACTAACGAGTGGACTGAAACTGAATATATATTTGCCTGTCCGATTCTAATGTCGGCAGCAAATATGCGAAATCATTTAATGTTTAAATGCTCTTCTCGACATCCCATACAAAAGCACGAAGTCCCAGACGCTCGGTCTCCTTGTCTATACGGTGCAGTTCGGCCAACAAAGGATCAACCTGCTCATCGCGCACTACAGTAAGGATTGCCGAACACATGGAGGGCCATGCATGGCTTCCATAATGAGGCTCGCCCGTCTTGCTACCACGTCCCTGAATCTGCGGGAACATAGAGAAACCGCGACAGTTGAAGTGGTCGAGCGTAAAGAGTATCTTTTCTTGGTAAGCCTGGTCGTAGGCGATAAATATTGATTTCATATCAGTATAATTCGGAATTAATATTTCTCTTTTCTTCTCTTCTTACTCTTGATCATTGA
>CALEIO010000093.1 GCA_937875885.1 uncultured Clostridia bacterium
TCTCATAAAATACATACCTTTTACTATTACAACAGGCTTTACTGCCGGCATTGCGGTTACGCTTTTAATCGGTCAGTTGAAGGACTTTTTTGGTGTCGCATATCAGAACAGTGAAGCTCCCATCGAAACAATTGAAAAGCTTGAAGCATTCATCGCAAATGCTGCTACAATTAATTTTGAAGCTGTAATTGTCGGCGTTGTATGCCTTGCGATTTTGTTTATCTGGCCAAAAATCTTTGACAAAATTCCTGCTTCTTTATTGGCGGTTTTAGCGGGTGTTGTTATGGTAAAGGGCTTTGGTATGAATGTAAATACCATCGGCGATTTATTTGAAGTAAGCCGCGAGCTTCCTTCGTTTAGCCTTCCTGCGTTTTCATTTGAAAGCGTAAAAACACTTCTGCCCGATGCATTTACCATTGCAATTCTTGCAGCTATAGAATCTCTGCTCTCCTGCGTTGTAGCTGACAGTATGGTTAACTCCCGACACAACTCAAATATGGAGCTTGTAGCTCAGGGTGCAGGTAACATTGCTTCTGTATTCTTCGGCGGTATTCCCGCTACAGGCGCAATCGCAAGAACAGCCGCAAATGCAAAGAACGGCGGTAGAACTCCCATTGCAGGTATGGTACATGCCATTACTCTGCTTATGGTTCTGCTGTTCCTTATGCCTTATGCAGAGCTGATTCCCATGCCTGCTATTGCTGCAATCCTGTTTATCGTCGCATACAATATGAGCGAGTGGAAAAAGTTTGTACGAATTACCAAGACAGCTCCCAAGAGTGACATCATTGTGCTTGTTGCTACATTTATTCTGACAGTTGTATTTGATCTGGTTGTGGCTATTGTAGCAGGTCTTGCACTTGCAGCAATCCTCCTTATCAAACGTGTAACAGAAGAAACAACTGCACTGGGTTGGAAGTACATTGACCCCGAAAATGACGAAGACAGCATCGAGCTGAAGGTTGTACCCAAGAATGTTCGTGTTTACGAAATAAGCGGTCCCCTTTTCTTCGGCACAGCAGACAAGATTATGGACATTAACCTAAAGGATTACACCAAATGTCTTATCATCAGAATGAGAAGCGTTACTTCTCTTGATGCAACCGCTATGAATGCTATTGAGACTCTTTATAAGAAATGCAAAAAGCAAAACGTTGTACTGATTCTTTCACACGTTAACAGTCAGCCTATGGATGTTATGAAAAAATCAGGATTTGTTAATACTATTGGTGAAGATAAATTCTGTAACCACATTGATGATGCCCTTGCACTTGCAGAAAGCATCTCAGCATAAGGAGCAATATTATGGTAAAACACATTATCCTCTGGCAACTCAAAGATGAACTTACAAGCACAGAAAAATCTTCTGTAAAAGCAGGCATCAAGGAAGGCCTTGAATCCCTGCAGGGCAAAATTGAGGGCCTTACAGAAATTATCGTTTATACAGAGGGACTCCCCTCTTCCAACGCAGACGTAATGCTTTACTCTGTTTTTGAAAACGAAGAAGCACTTAAAAACTATGCTGTACACCCTGCACACGTAGCGGTTGCAGACACAAGGGTAAGACCCTTTACAAAGACACGTATGTGCCTTGACTTTGAAGCATAATATATATATGATATTTCAAGCCTGATCTTAATGGTCAGGCTTGTTTATTTATTGCTCAAATCAATTGACATACGAGCTGTGTTGTTTTATAATTTTCACGTATTAATTAAAATTTCAACACAAAGTGAGAACCGATAATTATGAGAAAAATCAAAACCTTCCTGCGCAGGGTTGCTTCAGGCAGCTTCAAGCGTTTTTTCAGAAATCTTAACCTTGTACACAAGGAATCAGGCAAAAACAGAATTGTGCTGTTTTTTGATATGGTGTACAGTATGTTTGCCTATGGAATCGGCTATCTTGACTATATGACCTTTGGCTTTGCTTTCATAAAAAAGGACAAGCGCCGCACATTTATGACAATGGATGATAACATCCAGATGTGCCGCAGAATGAATATGCAGGAAGCTTCCCAGGTGTTTGAAAACAAGCTGATTTTCTGCAAAACCTTCAAGGAATATATGGGCAGAGAATATGCTGACCTGAACGACGGATTCGAAGCTTTTGAGGAATTCTGCAAGGGCAAGACTTCTTTCTTTGCAAAGCAGCCTGTTTCTTTTGGCGGACTGGGTGTTAAAAAAGTTACCCTTGAGGGTCAGAACCTTAAAACAGTATATGACGAGCTGATGGAAAATAAAATGTATCTGAGTGAAGAAACAATCACACAGCACCCAGAGCTTAACAAACTTTGTGAGCGCTCTGTCAACACCATCAGAGTCTGCACTCTTGTAAGCGATTCAGGCAAAGCTCACCTTATTTATGCACTGCTGCGAATCGGCTCCGGTAAAACCGATGTTGACAACGTAACAAGCGGCGGTATGTACACACTTCTCTCTGCTGAGGGTGAGATTACACATCCTGCTTTCTGCGATAAGACTGTTTCTTACTACAACGAGCATCCCCACAACGGCTACCCCCTCATAGGATTCAGAGTCCCCTATTTCAAAGAAGCCGTTGAGCTTTGCTGCAAGGCTGCACTGGTAGAAAAAAGAACACGTTATGTAGGCTGGGATATTGCAATTACTCCCTCAGGTCCTGTGCTTGTTGAAGGTAATAGTCTGCCGGGCTACGATATGCCGCAGAATCACAGATTCCACGATGACGGCTGCGGAATAAAGGCAGTATTTGAGAAAGCAATCAAAGATTAAACACTATATTTTTTATACCCACTGTTTTACAAAGCTTTCTATTGACATCACTTTAATATAGTGATATAATACTCACAATTAAATACTTAAACCGTTGAGGCGGAGATAAAGGCAACCATGCCTATACAGAGAGCCCGTGAAGCTGAGAGTCGGGTTAGAAACAAATTGTCAAATGGACCGCTGAGGGTGCAGTGAAATGTGAAATCTCACAGAGTATTCTGCAACGTATGACACACGTCAGTTGTCGGGAATATGTAAGTATTCTTTAAGAGCACGGGTTGACCGTGAATTCAAGGTGGCACCGCGGATAAGATTTATTCGTCCTTGACAGTATCTTTCCTGTCAAGGGCGTTTTTGTTTTAGCTCTTGTGCAGAATCGGAGTGATATATATGTTTCTGATGAGCAAACGATGGCGGAGCTTACCCACTACTCAAAGCTAACAAATCAACTTACTATATATG
>CALEIO010000094.1 GCA_937875885.1 uncultured Clostridia bacterium
TCTTGTTCAGGGGTGGACAGTTGTCCTGGATCAGCAACAGGTCGGAGATGAGGGTGTTGGAAGAAATGAGGCCTGCCCGGGTGAGGAATTTCTGCACCAGAAAAACAGCCACGAGCTGAAAGCTGTGTGCGAAGCAGAGGGAATCTCTGCCGAAAAGACAGCCAAGCTCTGTGCACTTGTTGAGTGCTGCGGCAGCACAACCGATGTGCTCCCCCGCATCTCTCCCCTGCTTACAAGTGACAAGGAAAAAGAAGCTTTTGCACAGTTCAGCACTCTTTGCGACATCCTTGAAAGAAGCGGCTTTGCAAAAAACGTTATCGTAGATTTCTCTGTTGGTAACGATATGAAATATTATTCAGGAGTTGTGTTCAAGGGTTACCTTGAGGGAATTCCCACAAGCATTCTCTCCGGTGGACAGTACGACAAGCTCCTGGTGAAAATGAAAAGAAACAGCGGAGCTATCGGCTTTGCCATTTACCTTGATCTGCTTGAAGAGATTGACTTATGCACTGCAGAATATGACGTAGACACAGTTCTGCTCTATGACACAGACACAAACCCCATAACCCTCACAACAGCTGTGGACCAGCTTGCAAATTCCACCCACAGCGTAAGAGTATGCACAGCGGTGCCCTCACAGCTTAAGTACCGCAGACTCTTGAAATTTACAGACGGGAGGATAGAACCCCTTGAAGAAAATGGTTAATATTGCTCTGCCTAAAGGCAGACTTGGCGAAAAAGTTTACAGCTACTTCAAAAGTGCAGGATTTGAATGTCCTTCCATTGAAGAAACAAACAGAAAGCTTATATTTGAAAATCCCGAAAAGGGTGTGCGCTACTTCTGGGTAAAACCCTCCGATGTAGCTATCTATGTAGAGCGTGGCACAGCAGACATCGGTGTTGCAGGTAAGGATATCCTTCTTGAGTATGAGCCCGATGTTTATGAACTTCTTGATATGGAAATGGGCAAATGCCGTATGGCTGTTGCCGCTAAAAAGGATTTCCGCGATCCCAGGGGCAGAACTCTTAAGGTTGCCACCAAATTCCCCAACATTGCAGAAAACTTCTACAACGAAAAATGCAGAGATATTGATATCATCAAACTCAACGGCTCCATCGAAATCGCTCCCATTCTGGGACTTTCCGATGTTATCGTTGACATTGTAGAGACAGGCACAACTCTCAAAGAAAACGACCTTGAGGTTGTGGAGACAATCGTTCCCATCAGCGCCCGTCTTATTGCAAATAAATCAGGTTACAAGTTCAAAAACGCAGAGATTCTTGAACTGCGACAGGGACTTGAAAACGAAGTGAGGTCACGTAAATGATTAAGATTATGAAATACGGCGAAATCTCCAAGGACGAGATTTTTGCAAGACAGGAAAACACCGTTGATGTTTCAGCTATCGTTGCCGACATCATCGCAGATGTAAAAGAAAACGGCGACAAAGCCGTTCTTGCCTACAACCTTAAGTTTGACGGTGCAGACCTTACTTCCCTTGAGGTTACTGAAGAAGAAATCAACGAAGCATTCGAAGCTGTTGAGCCTAAATTCCTGCAGATTCTCCGCAATGCTTCCGACAATATCCGTGCTTTCCACCAGAAGCAGGTACGCACCAGCTTTATTATGAACGAAAAAGCAGGCGTTGTTACAGGACAGAAGATTACTCCCATCG
>CALEIO010000095.1 GCA_937875885.1 uncultured Clostridia bacterium
ACGCTATCGAATTTAAGAACTATGGTTTTATCAGGTTTTTAATTGAGAATGGCTATATTACTTTAGTGGCTGATGACAAAGGTTATGCAGACTTTAATTTCGGAGCAGACACAAAACTTAAAGTTAGACCTTACCAAGAAAAAACGCTTCAAGATATGTTTTATCAAAAGTGCTGCCCAATGCATTCTTATACACAAACACATCCATTACCATTCTGATTCCTGCACCACCTGCTTCAATATGTAGTGCCATATGCTCAAGCAGATAGATATAAAAATCTTCAGGCTTCATAAAAGCTCTGCAGGGAGCATCTTCGGAAAACTGTGCTCTCTCCCACACTTTGCTGAAATAATCGTGATTCTTGTTAGACTCACGGAGCAAGGATGAGTGCAGCTCGTAATGATGAAAAGGTGCTTTCTTAAAATCAATCTGCTCGATTGTGTCTGATTTCAAGGTATATCCTGCAAGTTGCATCACGCTTATAATCTTCTCTTTATCCTCTGTTTTGTAGAGAATGTCTACATCTGACATTGTGCGCATTGAGGGCACAGGATAATGATTTTTAATTACATAGCCTTTAAGTGGCATAAAACGGATGCTGTTGTTTGCAAAAAGCGTAAACAGCTTTTCGCTTTCATACTCCACATTGCTTTCTGTTACAAGCTCAGCTCTGTAAGCATTAAGAAACTCAGCCAGAATATCTTCAGGTGGTGCCTGGTCCTTGGGGAGTTTGCTGATTGCCCAGTAAGCCATTCCCGCTACAGAGTGCTTGCAAGCGGCATAAAAAACCGAAGCCCAATTGATATCATCATTGGGCTTGGGAGTCTGATTACCTGTAAGTGCACAGGATAGTAACTGAATCAGATATTTGAAATCTTGTTTTGATACTTGCTGATTATTATTACTCATTGAGGTTATACACCACAATCTTTCCGTCTACAATTCTTACCTCTTTATCGCAAAGGGCATTTGCTGCTTTCTTGTGAGAGATAAGTATGCAGGTTTTATCTGAAAGTTTCTTGATATTCTCAAGAAGTCGGATTTCTGTATTTTCATCGAGAGCAGATGTTGCTTCGTCCAGCAGAATAATGGGTGCACCGCTGAGGAAAGCTCTTGCAATAGCAACACGCTGCACCTGACCCTCTGAAAGGCCCAGGCCTTTTTCGCCGATTACAGTATCAAGGCCATCGGGCAGAGTATGGATGAAGTCTGCGCAGGCAAAATCAATCGCCTTATTGATTTCTTCATCGGTTGCATCTGTCTTGATGAAAGAGATATTCTCGCGGATTGTACCTGAAAGCAAGAAGTTGCCCTGGGGTACATAAGAAAACATTCTGCGGAGGTTTCTGTCAACAACAACTTTCTTGCCGTCTTTAAGCTCCAGATATATCTCACCGCTTTCCAGAGGATATACACCAAGAAGCAGTTTGATAAGTGTACTCTTACCGATGCCGGAGATACCAGTCATAACAATCAGGTCGCCTTTGTTGATAGAAAGGTCTGTGTTATCAAAGATGATATCTCTGTCGTACTTAAAGGAAATGTTGTTGAAATTGATATTCAGAAGATTATTGTAAAGCTCGTTGAAGTTTTCGTTTTCATCGTTAACTTCAATTTCATCGTCCATATCTTCAAATTCCATAATTCTCTCGGCAGAGCCGATTGCAGAATAGTATGCAGGGAGAATATTTGTGAGTGAGCTGATAGGTGCACTTATCTGATTCATAAGCGAGAGTACCTGGGACAGAACACCGTATGTAATGATGGCATCACCCTGTGCAATCTTCACTGCACAATAGAAAAGACCAAACAGATATGCACTTCTGAATGCAAGGTTGAATGAGCCATGTGTAATAAGAGAAATAAGGTTACGCTTTGCCTTACGCTTATAGTTGATTTCCTGCAGGTCATCTGCAACACTCACAACTTTATCTTCCACTCTGAAAATCTTGATAACAAGCAGACTTGACAGAGTCTCCTGCATAAATGAACGGATTTTACCGTCTGTTTCAAGAATCTGCTTGTGGAAGTCTTTCATCATCTTCTTGAAGAAGAAAGATACAGTAAACACAAAGATACCAACAGCAAGAAAAGCCAGAGTAAACTTCCAGTCGATGGACAGAAGAACAAAGAAGATACCCACAAGCTTTGCAACAGTGAAAGACAATGTTGGTGTAAGAGATGTGATTGCACCTGTAATTGCACCGATATCGTTGTTGAGACGGTTGATCATCTCGCCTGTGTGGTACTTTGTAATCTGTGAATAATTCTTGCGGAGTATCTTTTTGTAGAGATCAGTCTTCATATCAATTGTAAGACGAGCTGAAACTCTGAACACAAGATGCTTGTCTGTAATCTGGATAATAATCTGTGCAAGAATAAGCACAACAAAGATTACACCCCAGAAGAAAATGGAATCAACTTTCTGCGAAACACTCAAAGTTGAGTTGGTGGCAGCGTTGATTACAAATTTGAGCATATAGGATACAGCAACAGAGATGCCTGCAAGCATTACATTAAAAAACATAAGCAGAAGTATTCTGCCCATCTGCTTTTTGGAAGATTCAAAAATCCAGCTTAATGCTTTGCTGTCTGTTAATGTACGAAATATATTCTTTAAGGAATACTTTTTATCCAAAGAATTCACCTACCAAAATAAAATAGTAAAAGCAAAATAACGCCGCACAGAAAACTGTACGGCTTTATTTTATTATGAGCTATTATTCTTCGATAAGGGAAGCTTCTCTGAGCTGTGATACAAACTTTGCAACATCTGCCTTTGCAGTTGCCTCGTCTACATCGTACTGCTCGAGCATTGCGCTTACAACAGCATCTTCTGTTGTATCATTCTCCAGCTGCTGCCAGAGGAAAGCACCAGCTTCGTTAAGATTGATCATACCATTGAACTGTGCAACTGCAGGACCGATGGGCACTACTACAAAACAATCTGCAACTTTTCTGAGCATAAAATTTTCTTTGATCTTCATAATATTTAATCCTTTCGATCTTAATTAATTATATTCATAGCAACACTTACAGCTTCGTCGCTGTCGGTGCAATATAACTTATATACAGGGTACTTTGTGAGAAGTTCTGAATAAAGAGCAAGTAACTTGTCGCCCATAATAGCGTTGGCGCTGTGAGGTGTCTGCTCAAGCAGCAACTTTATGGCTGAAGAAGTGTTCAAAGTCTCTAAATAGTTCTTGTCACTACGCTCGATAAAAACGATGGCTCCAAGCTCACCGCTTGTATTAACCTGAATGTCGGTGCCACCTGCAAAAGGTGTGCCGTAGACAATACACTTTCCGTCTACAAGACGAAAAGAGGGTTTATCATCATTGATTACCTGGGCTCTATCTGGGTAAAGTCTGCACCATCTTCTGGTATGAGAGGATTTACCTACGCCTGAATTTGCAGAGAACAAGTAAACTTTATCGTCAAATTTAAGAGCTGAACTGTGGATATAGCTACCCTTGAACTTAACAAGCATAGCGTTGAACAATGTGCACAGATGTATATTCTCTGCCATTGCCGGTGTAATTCCTTCGCCCTTCTCTGTGAGATACTTTATTCTTTCCTCGGAAACAATAATCTCCTTGTGAAAATCCAGAGGTTCATCGGTACGATAGCTTTCGTACCAGGCTGCTGTTTCCTCGTAGGCAGGTGTAAACTTACAGACAATATCTGCTATTTTATAGTGAGGCATAGAAAATACACTCCGTTTATAATTCCACTTCGTTTCCTACATAGAGGATGTTGAGAAAACCTGCGCAATACTTCTGAACCTGTGTTGCATCCTTAACATTAACATCGCCTGAAGCGTTGCAGTTTGCAAGGAACAGCTGGATTTTATCCAGATATGAAAGACCTGCTGCATACTTCTGGATAAGAGTTGCATCCTTAACAGTTACCTGACCAGAAAGGTCTGTATCTCCGATTATGTATGTTTTGGTTTCTTTGGGATCGGTTGAAGGTTCTGTATTTGCTGTTGTGCCTTCTGTGGGTTGTGTTGTAACTGTAGCATCTGTGAAATCAGGGAGTTCTTCGGGTGCTGTATTGATGGGGTTAGAAGGCATTGTATCCTCTGAAAAATCAGGATATGTGGGATTTGTGGACACAGACTCAGGTTCTGAAGGATCAGTTGCTTCTGTGGATTCTGTAGCATCAGAAGGGATTGTAGCTTCTGTGGGGGCTGTTGTAGCCTCTGTTGCTGTTGTTTCTGTGGGAATCTGTGTTTCTGTAGGATTCTGTGTAGAAGCAGGCTCGGAAGGACTTGTTGTTTCCTCGGGCACTGTGGGGGTTGTGTCGGGGGTAACGGGTACATCCACTGCTACTGCAAAAGGAATCTTCTTCTGTGCAGCAAACTCCTGTGCATAGGAGCCATCTTCACCTACTATGGTAAGTTTACCGCAGCCTTTGAAAGCGTCGGTATCGATGGTTACAACGGATTCGGGAATGTAGATTTTCTCAAGAGATGTGCAATTGAGGAAAGCTTTCATTCTGATTTCATTAATACCATCTGCAAGAGATATCTCTGTAAGAGCAGAGCAGTTTGCAAAAGCAAAGATAGGCAGAATTTCCAGCTTGATGGTCTCGCCCATTCTGACAGTTGCAAGTTTTGAGCAGTTATTGAAGGTATAGTTGCCCATCTCCTGCAGGGATGTGGGAATTGTTACCTCTTCAAGATTTGAGCATCCCAAGAAAGCATTCTGACCGATGACAGTGATTGTTTCGGGAATTTCTACGTATGAGAGATCTGCGTTATTCTGCAGAGCATAATTCTTAATCTGAGTTACAGGTATATTCTGAAACAGAGCAGGCATACGGACTCTGTCGGCTGTTCCCATATAACCTGCGATATAACATTCATTACCTGCAGAGGTTACCTCATACAGCCAGGTACCGTCACTTTGATTTGATGCAAATGCAGAGAAGGCAGAAAGCATTGTGATAAATGCAAGTACCAGAGAAAAAACACGGAAAAAGCGAGTAAACTTCTTCATTTTAGACCTTCTCCCCCTTTTTAACATAATTTGATTTAATTATACCAAACCAGGAGATAAAATGCAACATAATTAGAAGAAAAGTTTGCACAGAAGAAACAAAAAGGTGGATGCATTTCTGCATCCACCCTGTTTGTATCATTATGTCGTCAGATATTATCTGCTGCGAAACTTAGCCGAAAGGATCTTCCTCGTCTACAGTTTCGTCGCCGCCACCAACGAGAACATCCTCGGTAGCCTCGCTGCCAGTCAATACAGCGTCTTTGAAAGTAAATCTGACAATTTCAACATACGGTACTTCGTATTTCATCATCTCATACCTCCTGTTCATACTATGTTTAACTTTATCACAATATATCCTAAAAGTCAATAGGTATCAGTAATTATTCAAACACAGTGTTTTCAGGTGCGTTCACTAAAGTTGTACCTGTGGGATAAATGTTGAGGGTCTGAACGTTACTGATGTAAGTTGTTACCTCACCATCGGGAGTTTCTACAACAATGTAAGAATAGATGTTATAGAATCTCTTCTGATAGGACTCAGTATTATTGAATGCCAATGTAAAGAGATATCTGTTCTTGTTTGTCATTGTGTAGTTAGATGTGTCGTAGAGAGTACAGTATGTACCTACAGAAGTCATACCATTCTTCTTGTTCAGGATTACGCTCTCAAGAATCTTGGAATCAGTTGCTGTGCCGTAGTTCTTATCCTTAGCTGCTGCAAGAGCATCTTCGTATGTGGGATAAGCATCTGTACCGGGTGCAAATGAGCCAACCTGCTCAAGAACAATACCTGTTGATACCTTATAACCTGCATCAATGAGAGACTGGATTGTTACGTGTGCGCCAAGAGGATTATTGCCGCGGTCCTCGAAGCCTTCATCACCATAGAAGTAAGGTGTAAGAACGTTAACAACGTACTCGGCTGTAACTGTATCCTTCTTGTTGGAGCCATCCTCATTACTGGACTGCTCACGACCGTAAGCGGGCTCGTCGATAGTTACGTTGAAGTCGTAGCTGTCTGTCTCTTCATAGTTGATATTCATATCACCGGTTACACGGTAAGAGTAGTTAGGACCATAAGTAAGGATAAGGTCTACGCCCTCTGTGTAGCGGCCATCGTTGTTTACATCGCTGTACCAGAAGCCCTTTGTAGAGATTGTAGCATCAACTTCACGGATATCGATTGAATATACAGAGTTGTAAATCTGCTGTGTAACGATAACGTAATCGCCAACCTGTGATGTGATTGTGAACATCTTATCAGGTTCTGTAGCCCAGAGTACGAATGTCATTGTATCGTACATTGCGCTGTTGATGATCCAGTTAATGTCCTTAGAATGATTTGTGATGTAAGGTGCATTAGCAAGAATTGTGTTTACCCAACCGTCGCCACTGATGTATGCAGGTGTGTAGGGCTGGAAGTTGTTACCAGCGAAACCTTCAATTTCATCAATTGTGAGTGTGTAAGGAACATAAAGTGTCTTAACCTCACCGTTACGGTCTGTGTAGTTGTAAACCAGTGTTACTTCTGCTGATACGGGAACGAGATCGGAGTACAGAGTCATGCTGTAGGAATCATCTTCCTTAACAATGTACTCGAACTGGAAGTAAACCATATCGGAGCGACCAACAACTGTACCCTTGTTCTTAAAGAGGTTATCGAGAGAATCAACACCAACTTCCTCGAAGGATGTGAAGCCGTTCTTCTCCATTGCCTCAATGTACCAAGCGTAGAACTTGTCTGCGCCTACTGCATCTGTAGCGATTGTGATAACCAGCTTATCGCCGGGACGTGCCTCAACGAATGCTGAATCTGTAAGTGTGAGCTCTGTGGAAACACCAAGAGTTGTGTTGGTGATACCAACATAGAGCTGTGCGTTACCGCCGTGTGCTGTGGGAATGTAACCCTGAGTTGTAGCGGAACCTGTGTAGAGATAGTGGTTAACGTAGAAGTTACCCTTTGACATCTCCTCGAATACAGCTGTGTAAGTTGTACCTACTGCTGCAAATACAACATAGGATCTGTTTGTAGAGAAGAGTGTGCCGTCTGCAGAGTACCAACCAATGAACTTGTAGCCTCTTGCAGGTGTTGCAGTCAGAGTAATCTCTGTACCACGCTTAACATCAAGTGTCTGGTAAGAAACATTGATGTAGCCGCTACCGTAAGTAGCAACGTTTACGGGGCTGGATGTGTTAACTGTGAAGGAGTTACCGCCGTTAGTTGTAATACCAACGTTTCCAGAAACATTGATTGTTACGTCAAGGTTGCTGTCGCCGTACCACTCACCGTCGTAACGTGTGCCTGTGCCCTCTTCCTTCTCGTTTGCAGCTTCATAGCTGATGAAGCACATCTGGTTCTTGTAAGCCTCAAGGATTGTCCAGATTGCGGAATCCTTATCGTGGAGCTCATAAGAGAAGCAGCTGCCGAGGAAGTTGCCGTATGCATCGTAGAGGTAACACTTAACGTAGTAGTCACCGCTGAGAGGACCTTCGTGTGAAGGTGTGTTACCAGCCTGAACGATGTAAAGTGCATTAGCTATATCGAGTGTTGCATAGATGGACTCGATGCTGTTACCGAAGATATCGGTCTTGATCTTAGAGTAGTCTGTGTACTCTACGAAGTTAAAGTTGTTAAGGTAGATGTTAGTATCGTCTTCTACTCTGCCGGAGTTAAGATCATCATTTGTATTCTTGATTACAAATGTGATGTTATCCTTACCATCTTCGAGAAGAGCCATGAACTCGTAGAAGTCGTAAGACTGGAGAGTGTCATAGTCAACAACAACTGTGTTGAACTTATCGTTCTTTGCGTAGTTGTTGAAGATGATGCCGGAAACAGGTGTACCTGTGGAAGATGTTGTTTCTACGAATGCGTAATAAACGCCATCAAGACCAGCAACGGGAACCATGAGCTGACCTGCGAACAGACCGAACTGCTCATAATCGAGGATATCCTCGTTGTTATACCAGGTATAAACAGAGAGATACTCGTTCCAGTTTTCGATGCTCTTGTCTGCTACTGCGTAAACAGTTACCTGTGTTACACCGTGTGCAGCAAGCCAGTTGTTTGTATGATAATATACGGGAACGATGTTTGTCATATCCTCTGTGAAGGTGTAAGAACCGGAGTAGAGGCCGTTACCCATATTGTATGCTGCTACAAACTCTGTACCGTTAACTACCCAACCATATACGTAGTAATCGTAACTGCCGAAGCCGTTGTCGTTAACCTGTGTATAGAATGTGATGGGTGTGCCGGGAAGTACCTGAGCTGCATCGTAAACATCGAAGCTTGTTACGGAGATTACATCCTTCATCTCGAAGTAAGTGTTACCTACTCTGTCGTTGGAAGTAATCATATTTTCATCTGTGCTGTTAGTACCGCGGCCGTCTGTACCGATAACTGTGATAGCAGATACAAGAGCCTTTGTCTTCCAGCTGAACTCACCTGTTACAGGATTGAATGTAAATGTTACATCATAAGCTGCTGTGAGGTCATAGGGGTTAATCTCAACCTTAACAAAGTTGGGATTCTCTGTGTACATACCGATGTAATCAAGAATCTGGGGATTATCTGTCTTACCACTGTACTCAGCGTTCCAGAACTCGGAAAGCTCGTTTGTGGGGTTAACATAGATGTAACCGTCAGATGTGTTGTTTACAGAAATTGTAATGCTGTATGTACCATCGCCATTGTCAACGTCAAACTTGAACAGATCCTCTGCAGAGTGGTTTACACCATTCCAGATACCCTGGAGGTAGTAACCCTTCTCAACGTATGTACCTGCATAGTTTGTCTTGTTGTTGTAGAGGTTAGGTGTAACGTCACTGAACTCTACCTGATGCTTGTCTGTTCCGTCATTGAACTGAATGTCAGTTGAATCAACAGGAATGTAACCTACCCAGTATCCGGATGCAGAATCGTATGTCATCTGCTCGCCGGGCCATGTTACGGAAGGAATATCACTACCCCAGTAGTAGATGTAGGGCTGATTCCAACCTGCTTCGTTGTTGAGGTAAATCTTGCGGTAAACCTGTACGAACATTGCAGTAGCTGTTACATCGTCTGTAGCAACGATATTGAATACCTTGTCAAGACGAGTTGTGCCGTCTGCTTCGTAGTAGTCACCCTGGATTGACCAACCTGCAAACTCATAGAGCTTGTCGGTTACAACTGCTGTGAGAGTGATTGTCTCGAACTGGCCGATTGTGATTGTCTGAGTAGAACCTGCCTTTGTGGAAGCTGTCTGTCCACCGGAAACAGCTGTTGCATTACCTGCTGCCAGAGGCTTAGCGTCGATTGTTACATCGATCATCTTGATCTGCTGCCAGGAGATGCTTACTGTGTGGTTCTCGTTGATGTTGGAGATGGAGATCTCTTTATTGAGAGCGATCTTTGCATCGTCAACTGTCCACTCGTAAACTGCATAACCTTCTTTAGCTTCAGCCTTGAACTTAGCAGTAGTGCCTGCAAATACTGTGATAACTTCACCATTTGCGTTAACAGGCTTGTTGTTGTAGTAGATTGTACCCATGCTGCTGTCGTAGGACTGAACAGTGATTGTGTATGCAGCCTTGGGTGAGTAGCGGATTTCTACATCCTGATCCTCAGAAATCTGGTTGATTGTTACAGACTTTGCAATAACACCAACGTTAGAGTTTGTGAAGAGCACGTCACCGTTGGAAACGATGCTGCTGATGTAGTAACCCTCGGGTGCTGTAGCAACAAGTGTTACGTTGTCGCCGTTGAATGCCTGAACTGTACCGTTTGCAGTTGTGATTGTTACATCACCGATTGTAACTGTACCAACGCCACCAATCTGCTTGATGTTAACCAGATTGTATGTACGCTTCTTCAGGTTCTCGTAAGCCTCTCTCAGATCAGAGAGAACATCGTTAATGTTTGTCTGAGTGGAAGCCTTATTACCGGATGCATTGTATGCAGCCTGGTAAGCCTCAACAAATGCGTTCCAGGTAACTGTTGTGTAGTTATCTGCGTTAACGCCGTTGTTGTAAGTGTTTGTTACCTGACCGATGTAGTCGAGAAGCTCACGACGTGTGGTAACAATAACTGTACCATTGTTGTCGGAGATCCAGATCTCACCTACACCTGCCCAGTTGCCGCTCTTATAGAGGAGGCTCTGGAGGTAGTAGTCAGCGGTCTGACCGCCTGTACCGTTGAGGATAGCACCAATCTCTGTGGAGTATCCGAGAGTCATGCTAACGTTTGTTGTCTTCCAGTTAACGCCGTTGAAAGGTGTTGTCTGGGACATTGTTGTGCCGGACCACTCACCTGCAGGATAGCTCATTGCGCCGCTGCTGTTCTTCTCCCACATGTAGAGGTTGTAGTAGTTGTTTGTGGAGAATGCGTGAACTGTGAGTGTTACGCCCTGTACATACTCACCGCTTACAACAAGGTTAGACAAGGGTCTGATTACAAACTCCATAGATGTGAGTGTACCGGAGATGATCTCGTAGTCACCTGTAATTGTCCAGGTCTTAAAGCTGTACTTGCTGTTGGGTGTAGCTGTAAGAGTTACAGTGTTATCGTAAACTACAGATGTTGCAGATGTTGTAGATGTACCACCTGTTGTCTGGTTTACAGTAACTGTGTAAGTGTTGGGTGTGAACTGAGCAACAATTGTCATGTCGCTTTTTACTTCGTCGAAGTCTTTTCTGCTCCAACCGGAGAATTCGTAGTGCTCACGATCAGGTACTGTGGGAGCAACTGCTGCTGAACCGTACTCAACTGCCTGAGAGCTGAGGATTGAACCGTCGTAGTTCTGGAATGTTACGGTAAATGTTCTCTTTGAGGATGCATACTGAGCAAAGATCTCTGTATTACCCTGAATGTTTGTGAAGTCCTTATCCCAGCCGGTGAATGTGTACTCGTACGTATCATCTGCTTCTCTGTAGGGATTCAGGGGAGCTGCTGCGCTCTGGCCCTTCTTAACACTCTGTGTGCTGAGAACTGTACCATCGTAATCCTTAAATACTACTGTGTACTCAGGAGCATCGTAGATAACCTGCATCTGCTTGGTCTGCTTATTGAACTGGAATTCATAAGTACCACCAACAGCCTGGAGAGTGATGTTGCCATCTGTTGTAGCAGTGGACCACCAACCATTTGTGTTGTCATAAACAGTGCCGCCGTTACCGAACCATGTATCCTTGGGATACTGGAACTTGAACTCGTACTTGCCTGCCTCAAGGTTTGCAGTGTAGCTGTAAATATTGGCGTTTGCAGCAGAAGCTGTCATCACTACAGGCTCCCATGCTGTTGTATCGCCTACGAGATAAACGTTGTTATCCTTGAGTCTGAGTGTAACTGTAAGGTTACTTGTGATGTAAGAGAAGTCCTGGGGATCCCAGTAGCTTGTGTAGCCTGCAGGAATTGCGGGCTTGCCGGGAGCTGTAGCAGCCTTACCGTATGCTACCTGCTGCTCCTTGAGAATTGTACCATCGTAGCTTACGAATGTAACTGTGTAAGTGATGGAAGTACTTGTAAATACAGCCTTTGTTGTAGTGTTACCTGTGATGTAGCTGAGGTCCTTATCCCATCCGTAGAAGGAGTAAACCTTACCATTCTGGGGACTTCTTGTGGGAAGATTCTCGGGACCTGCTGCTGCCTTACCATACTCAACCTGCTCGGAGTAGTAGAATTCGCCGTTGTAGTTATAGTATGTAACAGTGTACTTGTTAACTGTCTGGTTGTATGTAGCAGTTACTGTAATGTTCGCCTGAACATTTGTGAAGTCCTTATCCCAACCCTTGAAGGTGTAGCTGTACTGAACGTCGCTAGCCTTTGTGGGTGTTGCGGGAGCTGTAGCTGCACTACCGTACTCAACGCTCTGTGTGGAGAGAACTGAGTTATCCCAGTTTACAAATGTTACAGTGTACTTGTTCTTTGTGGAAGTGTACTGAGCTGTAAATGTCTTGTTGCTCTCGGAAACAGGATTGCTGATACTGGGTGTCCAGCCGGAGAATGTGTAGGTGTACTCTGCTGTACCAGGTCTGGAAGGTGTAGGTGCATAAGCTGCTGCTGACTCACCTGCGGGAACCTTCTTTGTTGTAATAACAGAGCCGTCCCAGTTCTTGAAGGTTACTTCTACAGCTGTGGAAACGTAGATAACCTCGAAGCGCCAGGTATCCTTGTTGAACTTGAAGGTGTAGAGACCACCTGTAGCGTCGAGCTTGATGTTGCCTCTGTCCTGACCAAGATCCCAGGGATTGGATGCGCCGTTATAGTTTGTGGTATCTGTAATAGTACCGTTGTTGCCCAGCCACTGATCCTTGTAGATGAACTTGAACTCGTAAGAGCCTGCTGCAAGTTCAACAGTCATAGTAGCTGTCTGGTTGTAGGTCATAGTGATCTTGGAGAGATTTGCATCTATCTTATCCCAAGATGTGAATGAACCCATCAGATAAACGTTGTTATCTTCCCACAATGCTGTGATTGTTGTGTTAGCTGTGATGTTTGAGTAAGAACCATCCCAACCGATGAAGTTCCAACCATCAGTACGTGTGGGGTTAGAGGGAGCCTTAGCAGCTGTGCCGTACTTAACAGACTGAGTTGAATATACATAGCCATCGTGGTCTACAAACTTAACTGTGTAGTAGTTATCTGTCTGTGTGTAGGTAGCTGTAACTGTAAGGTTAGCTGTAACCTTGTTGTATGCCTTGTCCCAACCCTTAAATGTGTAGGTGTACTGAGCGTCTGCTGCTCTGGAGGGGTTGGTGGTGGGAGCCTTAGCGGCTGCACCGTGCTCTACTACCTGAGTAGAAAGAACTGTGCCGTCCCAGTTTACGAACTTAACTGTGTAAGTCTTGATAGCGTAAGTAGCCTTAACTGTAAGGTCACCTGTAATCTTGGAGAAGTCTGCGCTCCAACCGGAGAAGTTGTAACCATCTCTTGTGGGAGTTGCAGGAGCTGTAGCAGCCTTGCCGTACTCTACCTGAGAGGTCTGGAGAACTGTTCCGTCGTGATCCTTGAATGTTACGGTGTACTTGTTAACAGTCTGGTTGAACTTAGCTGTAACAGTAAGATCGGAGCGAACACCTGTGAAGTCTTTATCCCAACCTGCGAATGTGTAGGTGTACTGAGCAGTAGCTGCCTTTGTGGGATCTGCAGGAGCCTTGGCGTTCTCGCCGCGGTTAACCTTCTGTGTGCTTACTGTCTTACCGTCGCTGATAAACTTAACTGTGTAAACGATGGGAGTGTGCTTAATCTCGAATCTGTGGTTTGACTTGTTGAAGGTGAAGGTGTATGTACCACCAATTGCATTGAGTACGCAGTTGTTGCCTTCGTATGTCTCCCAGGGATTGGAGCTGCCTGCATCGTCTGTTGTGTTAGTTACGGTACCGTTGTTTGAGTACCATACATCGTTGTAAACGAACTTGAACTCGTATGTTTTCTCGTCGAGAGTAAGAGTCATAGAGGATGTGCTGCCGTATGTCATTGTAGAAGCAGCTTTCTTATCCCATGTACCTGTTACACCCATGAGGTAAACGTTGTCATCACGATACTGTGCTGTTACTGTGAGAGCACCTGTGATGTTGGAGAAGTCCTTATCCCATCCGATGAATACCCAACCGTCGGAACGTGTGGGATTGGAGGGAGCTGTTGCAGCACTGCCATACTTGACAGAGGGAGATGCGATAACAGAGCCGTCGTAATCCTTGAAGGTTACTGTGTAGCTTCTAACGCTCTCTGTGTATGTTGCTGTAACTGTGAGATTGCTTGTAACGTTAGTATATGCCTTATCCCAACCCTTGAATGTGTAGCTGTACTTTTCTGTGGAGGGTTTTGTGGGAGTATCTGTGGGAGCTGAAGCGTCAGAGCCGTGGTTAACAACCTGAGACTTAAGCTGAGTACCATCGTAGTTTACAAACTTAACTGTGTAAGTCTTAATTGCAAACTGAGCAGTTGCTGTGATGGTCTTGCCGCTGGAGATAGGCTTGATTGTAATCTCCTGGCTGTTTACGGAACCTGAAGTAATCTTATAGTCAGTACCCTCTGTGCCGCCTGTAATGTTCCACTTAACAAAGTTGTGGCTTGCAGCGGGAGTAGCTGTTGAAGATTTAGTTGCGGGGTAAGTAAGAGTATGTGTACCTGCATTGCTTACAGAACCGCCTGTGCTTGTAGCATAAACAACCTTGTTGGAGTTAGCTGTGAAAGCAGCTGTAACAGTGATTGTCTTGCCGTTTGTGATAACCTTAACGCCGATTGTAGCAGAGGTAAGAGAACCTGTGCTTACTGTGTAGTCGGTGCCTTCGGTGCCGCCTGTGATAGACCACTTTGTGAATGTGTAGCCCTCACCTGCTGTTGCAGTTGACTTAACCTCGTTGGGGTATGTAACTGCGTTGTTGCCTGCCTTGCTTACAGAACCGCCTGTGCCTGCAACGAACTTAACTGTACCGTCGTTACCAACGAATGTTGCTGTTGCGGTTACTGCGCCTGAGGGCTTGATTGTAATGGAAGCATCTGTTGCAGAACCTGCAGTGATTGTGCAGTTTGTAAGAGTCCATTTAGAGAACTTGTAGCCC
>CALEIO010000096.1 GCA_937875885.1 uncultured Clostridia bacterium
CCAAGAACAAAATCGGGATTTGTTTGTGCATCAACAATCTCGCCGTCTACCTTGACCTCCCAGCCGGCAAAGGTATAGCCTGCGCGGGTGGGGTTAGCAGGAGCTGTAGGTGCAACACCTGCGTTCACAGTCTGGGTCTTCAGCACTGTGCCGTCCCAATCCTTGAAGGTTGCTGTTATGGAAGAAACATTTGTAACTGTCAGTCTCTGTGTTGACAGATTGAATGTAAATGTGTACTTACCGCTCTTGGTAGCTTCAAGTGTACAGTTGCTTACGCTGGAAGAAGGATCCATCTCCCAGCCTGTAGCAGATGACGAGGTAGTAGAGTCAACAATTGTGCCCCAGTTTCCGTACCATACGCCTGATGAATTATTATTCAGCTTAAAGCCGTATGTGCCGGGCTCAAGTGTAACTGTTGTTGTAACGGAGTTAGCACCGTCAACGTATGTCATCTGGTTGCCTGTGCCCCAGCTGTTGAAATCACCCTTGAGGTAAAAATCTGATGCGCAGGTTGTAGTGGAAGAAACTTTCTTAACTTCAAGTCTTCTGTTGGGAGCATCATAGATGAACTTATAACGTCCGCCGGATGCTATCAGAGTACAGTCGGCAGAAACTGTGGAGGAGAACTCCCAGGGGTTAGAGCCGTTGTAGTCTGTTGTATCAGAAATAGAACCGGAGTTACTGTACCAAACGTCACCGGAACGGATCTTGAATGTGTAGGTGCCCTTTGCAAGGGAAACGGTTGTGGAAGCAACGCTTGAAGTATCTGCAAGGAAAATGTTGCTTGTGTTATCCCAGCCGTTGAATGATCCGCAAAGTGAGAAGTTTGTAACGTTACCTGCTGTGAAAATACCTGTGTTGCTTGCATTGTAAACAACAGCAATACCTGTGGTACCGATGTCACCGGAGATCCATCCGCCTGAAACGATGAATGTGTTGCCGGTGATAGCATCCTTGTAAGTACCATCAGACATAGTATGAACAGGAGCGCTCATTCCGTTGTAATATGTTCCGCCTGTGTTTACAATTACCATACCTGAGTTACCGCGCTCAATGCAGGCAAGATTGTAATAAGAGGAGAGATATTCAGACTGACCCTCAAAGTGATTCTTAAAGCGGTTAACCGCCTTAACTTCGGGATATGTCCAGGATGTCCAGTCAGCGTCACCCATCTTGGTAGTGTCCATATTCTTGGGACGGGCAAGGTACATACCGCAGACCTCGTTCTTGGAGCCTACAATAGCCCAGGTCTTGTTGATGTTATGCTCGCTGACAAAGTTTGTTCCGTTATCCTTGTGGTTATCGTGAGACTCTGTCCACTGAACTGTCTTGTTGGGAGCAGCGCCGCAGCTGATACCACCGGAAGCAGCATTGGAAGCTCTGCCGTTGATAACGCCGTCTCTGATAGAGTCAGAGGAACCGGGGTCTGTAACACTCATGTACTTTGTGTAAGCTGTTACAGAAAGACCGCCGCCGGGGTTTCCGATAAGCTCACCGTAGTAGTAGGGTGTGAAGCCTCTGGTGGACTTTGCAAAAGAGTTTGCAGCATTAAGCACGTTGGGCCAGAAGTTACTGGAATATGTGTAGTAATCGTCGGGTGTCTCAATGTGCTTGATAGCGTCAAAACGGAAGCCGTCTGCACCAGCCTCGATTGCCTCTTTCAGCAGGTTTGTACAATGCCACTGAACAGTGGAGTTTGCTGTGTTAAGGTCAGGAAGACCTGTAAGGCAATACTGGGTAACCTCGTATCTGTCGTCGAAGTTGTAGGTGTTCTTTGAGATATCGTGCCAGCAATCGGGGTTATCTCTGAGGTCACTGGGGATCCAGGGATGGATTGTGTTGCCGGACATATCGTTTGCCATGTGGTTGAAAACCACGTCAACAACGATCTTGATACCGTATTTGTGGGCCTCATTACACAAAGACTTGAATTCTGTCTTTGTACCCTGTACGTTCATATAGTTAGTTTCAATATTGAACGCAACAGGCTGATAAACAACCCATGAGGAGTTCTGTACGGTATTCCAATACTCGCTTGTAGTCTCCTTAATAGGCTGAATGGGTGAAACCTGTACAGCGGTAAAGCCCTGATCTGCAATTTTTTCCAGATTGTTCTTAATGTTGTTATAAGACCAGTTCCAGCACTGCAGAATCTGACCGCTCTGTACGTTGCTTGCCAATCCGTAGGAAGCAGCGGTTTCAGCAATGTCGGTGTTTGCAGATGTATCTGCAACATCAACATTGGCAGAGGTGTCAGCTGTGTCAACAGTTGCAGCGCCCGCGGTCGGCATTGCAAACATAGACATCAGCATGCATAGAAGTATCACTATACTTGTGATTCTCTTCTGTGTCATAACTCTCTCTCCTTTGATAAAAATTTATTATGTTTAATATAATTATTTTAATATAAATAAATATAAAAACATATATATGCTGATTTTACCAAATTTTTTAGTAATTTTCAACGGTTTTTAATCAACAAGCCAAAAAAGCGGAACAGATAATATTTGACCATCCTATGAAGTTTTTTTACCTGTTCTGACACCTGTTCTTCACCTTATTTTTACATTCACAAGCAGTCGGGAAGTCCCCCTCCTCCCCAATATGAACCACCGATTTTCATCTCCATAATTAGCAAAAATACAACAGCTCAAAAACAACAAGACCCGACTGCAGCACCACTGCAATCAGGTCATTGTCGCTGTTCTTTTCTTATGTTTTTAGACTACATATAAACACAATTTTGCGGAATAAGGGCATAAAAAATCGGCATCCCGAATGCTCGGAATGCCGATAATTACTGCTTAATATTGAGTTTCGAACCCAGGATAATCCTTAAGTTGCTGAATTACTCGTTGATAGCGATAACTGCGCCAGAACCAACTGTTCTACCACCCTCACGGATAGCGAAACGCAGACCAACCTCGATAGCGATAGGTGTGATGAGCTCAACGTCCATCTCTACGTTATCGCCAGGCATGCACATCTCTGTGCCCTCGGGAAGGCTGATTGTACCTGTAACGTCTGTTGTTCTGAAGTAGAACTGGGGACGATAGTTGTTGAAGAAAGGTGTGTGACGGCCGCCTTCGTCCTTAGTAAGAACGTAAACCTGACCACGGAACTTTGTGTGGGGGTTGATGGAGCCGGGCTTTGCAAGAACCTGACCACGCTCGATCTCGGATCTCTGAACACCTCTGAGGAGAACACCTACGTTCTCACCAGCCTCAGCAAAGTCGAGGGACTTTCTGAACATTTCGAGACCTGTAACAACAACCTTACGTCTCTCGTCTGTGAGACCAACGATCTCAACTTCTTCCTGAGTCTTAACTGTACCTCTCTCAACTCTACCTGTAGCAACAGTACCACGACCTGTGATTGTGAATACGTCTTCTACGGGCATAAGGAAGGGAAGGTCTGCCTTACGATCGGGTGTGGGGATGTAGCTGTCAACTGCAGCCATGAGTTCCCAGATGGGAGCAAGTTCGGGAGCGTTTACGTCGCCGCCTGCATATTCGAGAGCCTTAAGAGCTGAACCCTTGATGATGGGTGTATCATCGCCGGGGAATTCATATTCGTCAAGAGTCTCACGGATTTCCATTTCAACGAGTTCAAGAAGTTCTTCGTCGTCAACCTGGTCAACCTTGTTCATGAATACGATGATGTAGGGAACGCCAACCTGACGAGCAAGAAGAAGGTGTTCTTTTGTCTGAGCCATGGGGCCGTCTGTTGAAGCGATAACAAGGATAGCACCGTCCATCTGTGCAGCACCTGTGATCATGTTCTTGATGTAGTCGGCGTGGCCCGGGCAGTCAACGTGAGCGTAGTGACGTGTTTCTGTCTCGTACTCAACGTGAGCTGTGTTGATTGTGATACCTCTTTCTCTTTCTTCGGGAGCCTTATCGATGTTAGCGTAATCGATGAAGTCTGCGCCACCCTTCATAGCGAGTGTCTTTGTGATAGCAGCTGTAAGGGTTGTCTTACCGTGGTCAACGTGGCCGATAGTACCAATGTTAACGTGGGGCTTGGTTCTTTCAAATTTTGCTTTTGCCATTGGAATCTCCTCCTTAATATTAGCAATTATTTTTATTTTGGGTGTAGCTGAGCTACATTATTTATATTCTATCAAGAATATGAGAGAATTTCAAGACCTTTTTAAGAAAAAATTAGTCTCTCTTGCTTCTTTCTGTAACAATTGACTCTGCAATTGACTTGGGAACTTCTTTATAGCCGTCGGGTTCCATTACATACTGGCCACGACCCTGTGTCTTTGAACGAAGG
>CALEIO010000097.1 GCA_937875885.1 uncultured Clostridia bacterium
AGAATGCAGGTTGGCGTATTGACTACTTTGTAACCTCCGCAGCTCTCAAAGACCGCATCAAAGATGCAAAGATCCACGCGGATGTGTTCGGCTCCGACCACTGCCCCGTAGAACTTGTGCTTGAATAAGATATAACAACTTATAAACAAAAACGGCACAGTCATTTGTAAGGATGACTGTGCCGATATTTTTTGTGTTTGTGTTATTTGATTTCGCTGCTGTCGTTGAGGACAAGGGTGCTCTGCAAGAAGAGAACGTCCTGGTTATCAAAGTCAACAAGGTTTCCGAGATATGCAGGGGTTACTCGACGGATGTCGATAAGAGTAATCTTTCTGTAGCCTTCTGAAAGCAAAGGAGCCAGAGCATTTGCATAGGAATCTCTGAAGATAATCAGCTCTTTGTCTGTGGTGGCAATGGGATTTTCAATTTCCAGCACAGATCTGTTGGGACCTGAGAGGAACATCTCGTAAGGGTCGGCGATTTTTGTGGGCTCATTGCTTGTGAGCTTTTCCATATCATACATAGGGATGTATGAGTTTGTTTCCAGATCTTTTACTGTACACGCAGAAAGGGTGTCACTTGTAAGATAGTGGAGTGTGTCGGGCTCTACGGGTAAAGCTGCCTGTCCGTAGTAAACACCATAGAAAGGAACATCGGCAGTAACTGTGTAGTATTCATCCTCCAGGGTAACTCCCATATTCTCTGCCAGGTGCTTTGCTACATCTGTAATCTTTTCCTGACGCCAATGGGTGTCGGTGGCATAGTAGTCAGAAAGCTCAAGCAGAGGATAAATATCGATGTACTCTGCATAGCTCATCTGCTTTTTCAGAGTTTCGGCAAAGGTTGAGAAATCAATGGAAAGGTAGCCTGCGCTTTTGGGCACAAGGCTGTTTTTGTCGGGGATAAGGCTTGTGTAAACCTTGATGTTCTTGTCTTTTAAGAAATTGTCATATATAAACTGAAAACGGCTTGTGGCATAAGAAACCGAGTCGGTGTCCATAGGATATTCCATTTTTACCAGGTAACCGTCATAGCAGTAGTAGTCATTGTTGTCTTTCTGACCCATAGCATAAAATGCTGTGAAGGCTTTGAGTGTGCGGAAACCATCTCTCAAAGGGAAATGGTCCAGAGAATATGATTCAAAGTCCTTCATAAATGCGCCTGATGAAACAGAGTCAGAACTGAGTGTGGGGAATTTTGCAAGTTTTCTGCGCTCTGTTGTGGAGATTTCTGCATCGGGAGAAAGAATTCCCCACACAAAGAAACCCAGCACAAAGAGAGTTGAAAGTCCCACTATAAGGAAGTTTTTAATTTTAGACATATTGTACCTCCTCAGAAGCGGAAATAAAGGAAGGGGTTGAAGGAGCCGTCAATGAGGAATGCAGTGCACACAACAAGCAATGCTGTAAGCACCAGCGGCTCTGCAACTGCAAGCACGCTTGTGCCTGCTTTGGTTTTAGAAAAGTTTGAAACTATCTTTGCAGGCAGAGGTGTTGCACCTACTGCACCAATGATAAGAATGATTCCGAAGCTTTTAAGGTAGTAGATTGCTTCGGCA
>CALEIO010000098.1 GCA_937875885.1 uncultured Clostridia bacterium
CCGTTGCGGCTCCACGATTGCCAGCCGTTGCGGCTCCATACTCGCCAGCCGTTGCGGCTCCACGATTGCCAGCCGTTGCGGCTCCATACTCGCCAGCCGTTGCGGCTCCACGATTGCCAGCCGTTGCGGCTCCATACTCGCCAGCCGTTGCCCTTTCGGGGTCGGTGTATTCTGTAGTTGTGTGTGCCTTTACGTACTCAATTTGAGCCTTTACAAGTCCAGGGATACCTATTTCTGCGCCGATCTTAATCTTGCTTGACGCCACTTTGCTGTCGTGGTTGTCTCTGTCAAATTCTCCGCCCTGCTCTACTTCGCAGTAGCGGCTTGATCCAGGCGGGTAATAGTTGAAAACGTCAAGGGGTCTTTCGCAGGCATGAAAACCTGCGTCACACGCTTTTGCGCGGTCGGTTTCATACTCTTTGCCTACTTCATACTGAAAGCCTCTGCATTTCAGGTCTTTGTCGAAGCCCTTAAAAGTTTTGATTGCCTTATCCACGTCAGTCCTCACTTTCTAAAGCTGTGAGCTTCTGCCAGACCTCGTCCCACTTCTCGGGCTTGTCCTTAAGGTCGGACACTTTAGCGCCGTAGAGGTTTATAATCTCTTTTACTTTTGTCTTTTTCGCAACGCTAACTGCTGCAAGCTGGACGACTTTCTGCTGTATCTGCTCAAGTGTGACTGTGGGCTCTACGCTCTGAGGGGTCACAGGGGGCTCAGGCTTTGCGTCTGTTGCGTTTTCAGGCTCAGGCTTGACAGGTTCAGGGGTTTGTGCTTCCGCCACGTCCTGGGCGTTCTCAGGGGCTGTCAGTGGGGGTACATCTTTCATTACGTCCGCAAGGGTCTGGACGCCCTTGTCGCAGCGGGGGCTTGAGTTCTCAAGCGCTGCTGTGAGGCGGTCAATTCTTACGCGGTCCTCCGCGCTGAGTTCAATTACAATTTTGTTCATAAGTTCCTCCTATTACTTTACTGTGGAGACTTCGGCATACTGTATGCCGAACTCCAGCGCGTCAGCGTGACTGTCAAAGAATATGTCTATTCTGTCGCCCTGTATCGCCCCGCCGATGTCCTCGGCTATGTACTCCTGGCTGTTGATTAGCACCGAACTGCCCAGGGGGATAACGTCAGGGTCTACCGCAATAGTACGGCCCGCCGTTGCTACTGTGCCCGTGTAGGTGTAGCCGTCTGCCCATTCGCCACAGCAGGCAGGGCAGGCGCAGTACGCGGTCAGACAGAAAGTGCCCAGGCTCTCAGGCTCAGGCTCTGTAGCCCCGGGTTCCGTTTCATTCGGGGCGTTTACAAGCTCCAGCGCTAAAGCCTCCAGAGGGTTGGTCTCTTTGACTACGACCTCAGAGTACTGATGTTTCTGAGCTGCTTGCTTTTCAAGGATTTCCACTTTAGTCCCTAATGTTGAAAAAGCTAAAAGCATTACAAACACAAAGCTCATAACGGCGATGTTAAATATCAATCTTTTAATTCCAGTCATGCTGTCACTTCCTTTTTTAATGCTTAAGTTACAAATTTTCTCTCTGTAAGCAACTGAATAACGGTAACATTCAGCCGCTTTGCAAGAGCTTCCAGTTCCCCGAGTTTGAATGTGTCGGGCTTTGCTTTTCGGCTGCAGTAAGTGGCAGGCGACATCCTCAGGAGAATCCTTTGTTCCTCAATGCTGACACCGTATAACCTGCAAAGTGATTCAATGTTGTCAATCAGCACCTTATGTGTATCAGGTATTATTCTTTTTGGCATATACGCGCTCCACTTCCTTTCTTAAAATCGCGACTCCCTATGGTCTTAACACTATCACTTGTCACAGTTCTGTGACTTTTTGAGTAAAAAAAGAAGCGAGCCGCTCAACACTCACATCTAAAATCGGAGCCATTTCCTGCAATTCAGATACACGGGGTTCACGCTCAAGATTCACAATATCTGTGGCTTTGTTATGATCCCAGCCAATTGTTCTCGCAAATTCACGAATCGACTTAAATTTGCTGTACACTAATCCTCTTAGAGTTACTGCCATTTCTTTTTCACCTCCTTACGTCACAAATCTGTGACATTCCAGATAATAGCACAGACTTTTTTCTTTGTCAACCTTTTTGTGACAAAAAAAATATTTTTTTTAATTTTGTCATTGATTTAGTGACAATAGTATGCTATAATCTATCCAAAGAGAGGTGTTCAATTTGACTTTCGGAGAGAAACTAAAACATATCAGATTGGGTAGGGACCTATCACAAGAGGCTTTTGCAGAACTATTAGGTACCTCAAAACAGGTTATCAGTAGATATGAATTGGGACAGACAACCCCTAAAATAGGTGTAGCAGCAAGGATGTGTAGCATATTAGGTGTAAACCTTGACAATATGATTAACGATAGTAAGGGTATATACGACCCTCCAGTAAACTACGACGGCAGTACACCTGACAATATTATTCCTCTGCCTAAAATGAAAAAAGTTCCCCTTGTAGGCACAATAGCCTGTGGGGAACCTATACTTGCAGAAGAAAATATTGAATCTTTAATAAATACGCCTGAAGGCCTCGGTGCTACATTTGCCCTCCGATGTAAAGGGGATAGTATGATTAACGCTCGCATCTTTGATGGCGACATAGTTTACATAAGGCAGCAGCCGGACGTAGAGAACGGGGAAATCGCAGCCGTCCTGGTTGATAATGAGGCAACTCTGAAGCGTGTGTTTAAGTACGACAACAGAATTGAGCTGAGAGCGGAAAACCCCACTTTTAGACCTCTCAGTTTTGAGGGTGAAGCCCTCTCAGATATTCGCATTCTCGGTAAAGCCGTCGGCTTTCTGAGTACAATTATATAAAATAAAAAAAAATCCGCTCTCACGAGTACCAGTCGTAAGAACGGATGAATATAGGGAGTGTGTGCATACTCACCCATAAGCATACATAGTATACCACACTCCTCTTGCAAAAAACAAGGGGTATTTTTATACCCTTTTATAGGAGTGTGTTATTATGGCAAAAGCAAAGAAACTTCCAAGCGGTAATTGGCGCGTACAAGTTTACGATAAGCATAGCGGCAAATACAGATCCTTTACCGCTCCAACGAAAAAAGAAGCAGAATATAAGGCTGCAGAGTACTCTCTCCACGCACGTCAAGAGAATAGTTATGAGAATTTGACTCTCAGAGAAGCTTTTCAAAGGTACATCAAGAGCAAGACTGCAGTTTTATCACCATCTACTCTCAAAGAGTATATAAGGATGTCAGAGCACGACTTCAAACAACTGATGCCGATGCAGCTCTCAAAGATAACCCCGGAGTTAGTGCAGACAGCTATTAACGAGCTGGCGGCAACACATTCACCAAAGACGGTACGGAATCGGCACGGGCTCCTACACTCGGTGCTTAAAGCCTATCGACCGACACTGGTACTCACCACAAGGCTTCCACAGAAGGAAAAGGTAGAAGTCATAGTGCCTACAACAGAAGAAATACAGATACTCCTTGAGAACGCAGGCCCTGTGATTAAGGTACCGATAATGCTCGCCAGTTCAGGAGGACTGAGGCGCTCAGAGATATGTGCCCTTACACCTGAGGATTTTACCGACTTAGGTGTTAATATCAATAAGGCTGTAGTCATAGACAAGGATGGAAAGGCTGTATGTAAAGCCCCTAAAACTTCTGCAGGATATAGATTTGTACCACTACCCAAGACTCTAATAGCTGAAGCGGTTAAGTGGGAACACTTCGGACTGTCTCCAAGGTCATTAGACCGCAGATTCGACACTCTTGTAAAAAAGCTACCTGTCCCCCACATAACCTTCCATAAGCTGAGGCATTACTTTGCCTCAGAGCTTCATGCCCAAGGTATACCGGATCAGTATATTGCAAAAATTGGAGGCTGGGATTCGGTTGAGGTACTGCAGAAGATATACCAACACACCCTAAGGGATAAAGAAACAAAAATGACAACTAAAATAGTTGATGTTTTTACTAAAAACTTCACCGGAGCGGTATCAGAGAACAGAGCTACATTCTAAAAACATCACACGAAACATCACACGATATTTTAAGAATGGCTTGTTAATGCGGGTTTTAACACCATAATGCACGGGTTCAAGTCCCGTCACTCGCACCAAAAGGTATCAACTTCGGTTGGTACCTTTTTTTGTTTTTACATCAATCAGCATAAAATGCAAAGGGATACCATCCCGGGTATCCCTTTTTGTTTTGCTGTTTGTTATTCAGTTACCAGAGCATTTCTTCGCCGATGGGGTACAGAACGAAGATTCCTGCGCAGTATTTCTGCACAGCTGTTGCATCCTTAACATTGACATTTGCAGTTATATCTGCATCCGCAACGTGGAGTTGCACATCGCTGAACTCTACAAGGCTTGCTACGTATTTCTGGATGATGGTAGCATCTTTTACATTAACTGTACCATCCAGGTTTGCATCACCAAGATACAAGGTCATATCCTCGGGATCCATAGGAGGATTATCTGAAAAATGAATTGTTGCATTCTGCAGATTTTCATTTCCCTCCTCGATAATCAGCTCATTCCACATTTCTTCGCTACCGCCATAGTAAACATCTGTGATTGAAGAGCATCCATAGAAAGCGTTTTCGCAGATGAATTTCAGAGTATAAGGAAGTGTTACACTATTGAGGTTTGAGCAACCCCAGAATGTATAGTCGCTGATATAACTCAGACTTTCGGGAATTGTAATAGCCTCAAGATTCATACAATCGCTGAATGCCCATTCGCTGATATTCTCAATACCTTTGCGCACAGAATACTCTTTGTCAGGATTACCGGGAAGATATTTGTAAAGTGATGTTTTCTCTTTATTCATCAGAATGCCATCTTCGCTGCAAAGGTAAGTGTTATCCTGAGCAACGTTTATGTTTTCAAGTGCAGGACAATCCTGAAATGCAGTATTATTCACTCCGTACATACTTGCAGGAATATTTACCTCTTTAAGAGAGCGGCATCCATAGAAAGTATCCATATCCAGATATTTTACACCTTCGGGGAAAGTAATTGACTCCAGAGCTGTACAAAAATCAAAAGCACCAAAGCCTACCTGAGTAACACCTTCCGGAATATCAAGGTTGCCTGTTAGGTTTTGGCAACCGTAAAAAGCAGAGTCGCCAATATAAGTGACGGTATCCGCAAGGGTTAAGGAAGTTAGGTTTTCGCAATATAGAAAAGCCTGTTCACCA
>CALEIO010000099.1 GCA_937875885.1 uncultured Clostridia bacterium
CCCGGAAGAATGTTGCCATCCTCAAGAGTTGGTGTAATAACAACGTCATCAATAACGAAGAAAACGTTCATAGCGCCAACCTCGTCGATATACTTTCTTTCAACACCATCAAGCCAAAGAACCTGTGCATAGCCCATTTCATCTGCCTTTTTCTGGCCGATAAGAGATGCAGCGTAGTTACCGCCAGCCTTTGCCATACCTGTACCGCCCTTAACGCAACGAACGTACTCGTGCTCAATGCAGATTTTAACAGGGTCCATACCGTTAGCATAGTAAGAGCCAACAGGTGAAAGAATAATTGCAAAAATATAGCTATGAGAAGCGTGAACGCCAAGGAAAGCGTCAGTTGCAATAATGAAAGGACGAATGTAGAGGGATGTACCTGCTGCCTTGGGAATCCAATCAGCATCTACCTTTACAAGAGCCTTTACAGCCTCAACGAAATCTTCAACGGGAAGCTCGGGAATGCAAAGACGAGCATTTGTAGCGTTTGTACGCTTTGCGTTCATCTCGGGACGGAAAAGTCTGGGCTCACCGTTTTCGCCTCTGTAAGCTTTAAGACCCTCGAACATCTCCTGTCCATAATGGAATACCATTGCAGCAGGAGAAAGAGAAATGTTCTCATAGGGTACGATTCTTGCATCGTGCCAACCCTGACCCTCTGTGTAGTTCATAATAAACATATGGTCAGTAAAAATTTTACCAAAGCCCAGTTTTGATTCGTCCTGGGGTTTCTCCTTGGGAGCAGTTGTTTTAGTAATTTTAATATCTAACATATATGACACTCCTTATTTTCAGTATCTTATTAAGCTGTTTCAATCTCTGCAGCTTTTGAGAGATTGTATTTTTTAACTGCGTCTTCACGCATTTTGTATTTAAGGATTTTACCTGCTGCATTCATGGGGAAGCTGTCTACAAAATCGATGTATCTGGGAACCTTATGACGAGCCATATGGTCAAGAACATACTGTTTGAGTTCTTCAACTGTCATCTGCTCATCTTCCTTGAGGATTACACAAGCCATAATTTCTTCGCCGTACTGCTCATCGGGCACACCGATAACCTGAACGTCTGATACCTTGGGATGAGTGTAAATAAACTCCTCAATCTCCTTGGGATAGATATTCTCACCGCCACGGATGATCATATCCTTAAGACGACCTGTGATACGGAAGTTACCCTCGAGAGTTCTGCAGGCAAGGTCACCTGTGTGGAGCCAGCCTTCTTCATCGATAGTTGCTGCTGTTGCCTGAGGCATCTTGTAGTAACCCTTCATAATGTTATATCCGCGGGCAACAAACTCGCCGTTTTCACCATCGGGAAGTTCCTCGCCTGTTTCGGGATCAACAATCTTACACTCAATGTTGGGCAGAGGACCGCCAACAGTGGAAACTCGAACATCAAGAGGATCGTCTGTGCTGCTCATTGTGCAACCGGGAGAAGCTTCTGTCTGTCCGTAAACAATTGTAATCTCGCTCATATTCATCTTGTCAACAACATCCTGCATAACTGCAATAGGACAAGGTGAACCTGCCATAATACCTGTTCTTGTGTGAGAGAAATCTGTCTTTGCAAAATCCTCGTGCTCCAAAAGCGCAATGAACATTGTGGGAACACCGTGGAAGCAAGTGATTCTTTCGTTATTGATACAAGCAAGTGAGTTTTTAGGTGAGAAGTAAGGAATGGGAGACATTGTAACACCATGGGTCATGGCCGCTGTCATAGAAAGTACCATTCCGAAGCAATGGAACATAGGAACCTGAATCATCATTCTGTCTGCTGTAGAAAGATCCATTCTGTCGCCGATGCACTTACCGTTATTGAGGAAGTTGTAGTGAGTAAGCATAACACCCTTGGGGAAACCTGTGGTACCGGAGGTGTACTGCATATTACCTACATCGTGAGGATCAACCAACGCAGCTCTGCGTCTTACCTCTTCCAGAGGAGTCTTGTTTGCAAATTTCAGGGACTGTTCCCAGGTAAGAGCACCCTTCATCTTACATCCTACGGTGATAACATTTCTCAGGAAAGGAAGTCTGCGGCAATGGAGTGGTTCGCCGGGAGTTGTATTCTCAATCTCGGGGCAGAGCTCCTTTACAATATCCACATAGCTTGCATCTCTGGAACCTTCAATCATAACCAGTGTGTGTGTATCTGACTGACGAAAAAGATACTCTGCTTCGTGAATCTTATAAGCAGTGTTAACTGTTACAAGAACAGCACCAATCTTTGTTGTTGCCCAGAAGGTTACAAACCACTGGGGTACGTTTGTTGCCCAGATAGCAACCTTGTCACCACTCTTAACGCCCAGAGAGATAAGAACTCTTGCGAATTCATCAACGTCATCTCTGAACTGGGTGTATGTACGGGTATAGTCGAGGGTTGTGTATCTGAAAGCGTACTGATCGGGGAAGTGCTCACAAATCTTATCCAGCATCTGGGAGCAGGTCATATTGATGAGTGTTTCTTTCTTCCAGATAAACTTACCTGTTTTAGCTTTATTGTCATAGAGCTGTGTTTCTGCTGAAGCTTCGGCGTCGTATCTACTCATATAGTTGATGAAGTGAGGGAACACGATGCCCGCATCGCCGATTTCCTCGATCCAGGTGGGAATCCACTCAAAGGAAATAAAACCTTCGTAGTTGATGGATGTAAGAGCAAACATCATTCTGTCGATAGGCATATCACCCTCACCCATCAGGCGGTAGTATGTTTTACCCTCAACAGAAACAGAATCCTTGATGTGTACATGCTTGATGTATGCGCCCAGATTTTTAATGGTGGTTTCGGCGGTTTCCTTCGCCTCAAAATAAGTGCCTCTTACGTTCCAAGAAGCCCCAAGAGCGGCAGATGAGAAAAAGTTTATAATATCAATAACCTTTTCGGTATCGTCCCACTCTTTACTGTCTTTTGACTTTTTACCGATTTTTATCTGCTCACCTACTGCATCTGCCGTAACTCTACT
>CALEIO010000100.1 GCA_937875885.1 uncultured Clostridia bacterium
CCGGTGTGATCACCTTCGCTGCCCATCCCGATGCCCTGCTGGTTTGTCTGGGCGCGCCCAAACAGGAGTATTTCATGGAAACCCATGACGCCGACCTGGAGGTTCCCGTGATGGCCGGTTTGGGCGGAAGCATGGATGTGTTGGCCGGAAATGTGCAGCGCGCACCGGAGTTTTATCAAAAGCACGGCCTGGAGTGGCTTTACCGTCTGGTCAAGGAACCCCAGCGCTGGAGAAGAATGATCAAGTTGCCGCTGTATCTGCTGGATGCAGTGGCCTGGAGAATTAAAGGAGGAAGATAACATGCTGAACGTGAAATTGATTGCCTATACCCCCGATCCCGAAAAGACCATTGCCGCTGCGGCAAAGATTTGCTACTCTTCCTCCGATGCGGAGACCATCATGGAGGGTCTGACCCCCGAAAAGACCGAAAGTTTTCTGGATATGCTCACCGAGATCGGACATGCAAGTCCCATTGAGCACGCTTCCTTTACCTTTGGCGTAGAGGGCATCTCCCGTGCTTGCTCACACCAGCTTGTGCGCCACAGAATTGCTTCTTACAGCCAGCAGTCCCAGAGATATGTGGACGGCAACAGCTTTGAGTTTGTAACTCCTCCCGAGATTGAGTCCGACCCTCATTGCGCAGAGGTTTACAGCAATGTGATTGAGCTGCAGAAGAAGGCTTATGCTGATATCCGCGATGCTCTGGTTGTTAAGTACATCCGAGAGGTTTCAGACAAAGATTACAAGGGCACAGATGCAGAAATCATCGAAGCTTACAAGGCAGAGAATAAAGCACAGTGCTCTGCATTCATCAAGAAGGCAAATGAGGATGCACGCTACATTCTGCCTAATGCCTGCACAACAAAGATTGTCTGCACATTCAACGTGCGCAGCCTTGAGAATTTCTTTGCTCATCGTTGCTGCAACCGTGCACAGTGGGAAATCCGTGAGGTTGCACATCAGATGCTTATGCTGTGCAAGGAGGTTGCTCCCAATATGTTCCGTAACAGTGGTCCTTCCTGTATGCGCGGCAAGTGCCCCGAGGGAAATATGACCTGCGGCAAGATTAAGGAAGTAAGAGAAAAGTATGGAAAATAATATGAAAAACAAAGGACGCATAATTGTTATAGAGGGTCTTGACGGCTCTGGCAAAGCTACCCAGTCTGCAAGACTTATGGAGAAACTTTCAGAGAAATACACAGTCAAAAAGCTTTCTTTTCCTGACTACGAAAGCCCTGCTTCAGCACCTGTAAGAATGTACCTGGGCGGTGAATTCGGCACAGATGCCGGTTGTGTCAACGCTTACGCTGCTGCATCCTTTTACGCGGTAGACAGAGTTGCAAGTTACCTCAAAGACTGGAAGAAAGACTACGAAGAGGGCGTGCTGTTTGTGCTTGACAGATACTCTACTTCCAATATGGTGTATATGACCTCAAAGCTCCCCTGTGAGCAGTGGGATGAATTCATCACCTGGCTTTCTCATTACGAATATGACCTTCTGGGACTTCCCAGACCTGACGGGGTAATCTACCTTGATATGCCCACCGAGGTTTCACAGAAACTTATGAGCGGTAGATACAACAGCGACGAATCCAAGAAAGACCTCCACGAAAAAGACGTGGAGTTTCTCAATGCTTGTCGCAAGAGTGCCCTTTATGCGGCAGAAAATCAGGGATGGACTGTTATCCCTTGCAGCGAAAATTCAGCACCCAGAACAATCGATGCCATTGCTGACGATGTGTATACAAAGGCTTGTGAACTTCTGGATATCTGATAAAGGAGAATTGTTATGTTTTTATGTTTTCTTGCACCGGGCTTTGAAGAAATCGAAGCTATCACCACTGTGGATATGCTCCGCAGAGCAGGTGTTCAGATGAGAACAGTTGCTGTTACAGATGAATCTCTTGTGGTTGAGGGTGCTCACAATATTCCCATCACAGCCGATATACACATAAACAATGTTAAGGCTTGTGATGAGGTAGAGGGTGTTTTTCTTCCCGGAGGAATGCCCGGTACTACAAACCTTGATGAATCTGAAGCGGTACGTGAGCTGATTGCTTACTGCGCACAGAACGATAAATATGTTTTTGCCATCTGTGCTGCACCTATGGTTTTAGGTCGTATGGGTTTGCTTGACAGCAGAAAGGCAACCTGCTATCCCGGTTTTGAGGATGAACTCAAGGGCGCAGAATACACAGGCGAGCCTGCTGTGTGCGACGGCAGATTCATTACAGGCAAGGGTCCCGGTGCTACAGTGCAGTTTGCTGCAAAGATTATCACCGAGCTCAAGGGCTGTGACGTGACAGCATCACTCCTTCAAGCAATGCAGTGCAATGAGTAAGGCACAGCAGGAGAAGGTAATGCTTCGCAAGCATTACAAGGAAATGAGAACAAAGATGACAGCCCAGTTCAAGCGCAGTCTTGATGTGGAGCTTTCAAGCAGATTTCTTTGCACAAGGG
>CALEIO010000101.1 GCA_937875885.1 uncultured Clostridia bacterium
GCCAAGACCGAAATAATGGCTGAAGTTGACAAGGCCATTCAGGAGGCCAAGACCGAGCTTGGCGGCGGCTCTATCAGAATTCACGACTCCGAGATCCAGTCGAAGATGTTCGAGGTTCTCGGTCTTACCAAGGAAGAAGCAAACGAGAAGTTCGGCTATCTGCTTGAGGCGTTCAAGTACGGCGTACCTCCTCACGGCGGTCTTGCCTTCGGTCTTGACAGACTCGTAACTCTCCTTCTCGGTCTTGAGGATATCCGCGACGTTATCGCATTCCCCAAGGTACAGAATGCATCCGAGCTTATGTCCCAGTGTCCTGCTCCTGTTGACAAAGAAAGCCTTGATGTTCTCGGCCTTACTATTGTTGCAGAAGAAAAAGAATAAATAATTAATCGCCCCGAGCAAAGCCGATTTGTTCGGGGCTTCCCCAATATATAAAGGAAGTGAAAAAATGAAACTTTCTGAACTGTTTGCAAAAGAAAAACCCACTCTTTCCTTTGAGGTTTTTCCCCCTAAAACCGACGACCTCTACGAAAAGGTAGAGCAAGCTGCGCTGGATATTGCAAAACTGAGCCCTGACTATATGAGCGTAACTTACGGCGCAGGCGGCGGCACAAGCAAATATACTGTTTCCATTGCAAAAGATATAGAAAGAACATATAACGTGCCCACACTTGCACATCTCACCTGTGTTTCATCAAGCAAAGAAACCGTAAGAGAGCAGCTAAAAAAGCTTCGCAGCGAGGGTATAGAAAACATTCTTGCTCTGCGCGGAGATATCCCCAAAGACGGAGCTGTTTCCACCGACTACAAGTACGCATCACAGCTTATTGAAGAGATTGTGGATTTCGGAGGATTCTGTATCGGCGGTGCCTGCTACCCCGAGGGACATCTTGAAAGCGAATCTCTGGAGCAGGATATTGTGAACATCGGCAAAAAGGTTGAGGCAGGATGCTCTTTTCTCACCACACAGATGTTTTTTAACAACGACATTCTCTACGATTACATAGATAAACTCCACCGCAAGGGCATTTTCGTTCCCATTGTTGCAGGCATTATGCCTATCACCAATGCCCGACAGATTATGCGCTCCTGCGAACTTTCCGGCACAGTGCTGCCCAAGCGCTTCATAAAAATTGCCGAGCGCTACGGAGATAACCCTGCTGCTATGAAGCAGGCAGGTATTGCCTATGCTACAGAGCAGATAATAGATCTGTATGCATCGGGCATCAAAAACGTACACGTTTACTCTATGAACAAACCTGACGTTGCCGAGCAGATTCAGGCAAACCTCAGCGAAATAATTAAAGGCTGATTATGATTAAAATCATTACCATTAACAAAGATATATCAGATTTATATGTTCCTGAATCTGATATTCTGCGCTACAGCGGATGTCGCAACTGCAAAGACCCAAAGCTTACTGCCCTTTGCACAGAGTGCCTCGGTGAGCTTTCACAAGAGCTCAACCTCAAGGCAGTTTATGCAGAGGTTGACGTTACTTTCAGCCACAACCTTGCAGACTTCGGCTTTTGCAAAGCAGAAAGTGCATCTCTCAGAAAATTTCTGGGAGAATGCAAAAGCGCCTATATTTTTGCCGCGACAATCGGACTTGGAGCAGACAGGCTAATTAACCGATACAGCACCCTGCAACCCTCAAAGGCGGTAATTCTTGACGGCTGTGCCACAGCTGCCATTGAATGCTGGTGCGACTACATTTGTTCAGAGATTTTCTGTGTACCTGCACAGGAAAGGTTTTCTCCTGGCTACGGCGACCTGCCGCTTGGTATGCAAACACAGATTTTATCTTTTCTGGGCGCAAGTCTCAACATCGGACTTTCAATGACCGATTCTATGCTCCTGACCCCCACCAAATCCGTAACCGCTATTGTAAAGAAAAAGGACTGATTATATGAACATAAAAGAAAAGCTCTCAAAAAGCATCCTCTTCTTTGACGGTGCTATGGGCACAGAGCTGCAGAAGCGCGGTCTTAAAACAGGCGAGCTGCCCGAGCGTCTTAACCTGACAAACCCTCAAGTTATCACAGAGATTCATCGTGCTTACCTGAATGCAGGCAGCGATATTATCAGCACAAACACCTTCGGTGCAAATCCCCTAAAGTTTTCCTCTGAAGAGCTGGAAAAAGTTATAGACGCCGCTCTTGATTGTGCAAAAGCCGCTATCGAAGCAGAGGGTGGAAAAGAGCGTTATATTGCTCTGGACATCGGCCCTCTGGGCAAAATCCTCAAGCCCTTTGGCGACCTGCCCTTTGAGGATGCAGTAGAAGCCTTTGCCCAGGTTATCCGCATAGGCAAAAAGGGTGCAGACCTTATCCTCATAGAAACAATGAACGATTCCTATGAAACCAAGGCTGCTGTGCTTGCCGCAAAAGAAAACTGCGATCTGCCCATTTTTGTAACAAATGTTTACGACGAAAAAGAAAAACTTATGACCGGCGCAGATGCTCTTTCAATGATTGCTCTGCTGGAAGGCCTTTCCGTAGATGCTCTGGGAATGAACTGCTCTCTTGGCCCCCACAAAATGAACGAGATACTCCGCACTTTTGCAGAGTATTCTTCAACTCCTCTTATGATAAGCCCCAATGCAGGACTTCCCCGCACAGAAAACGGCCAGGTTGTGTTTGACGTTTCTCCCGAAGATTATGCGCAGGAAATGGTAAAATCTGCACAGATTGGTGCTTGCATCATCGGCGGTTGCTGCGGTACTACTCCCGAATATATCAGAGCCGCAGTAAATGTACTTGAAAACGTAACTCCCAAAGAAATCACAAAGAAAAATCATTGTCTGGTTTCTTCTTATACTCACAGCGTTGAATTTGACAGCACTCCCGTTATAATTGGCGAGCGCATTAACCCTACAGGCAAGAAGAAGGTCAAAGAAGCTCTCAAAGAAAAGGACTATGCCTTTATTCTGCGCGAGGGACTTTATCAGCAGCAGGCAGGCGCACAGATTCTTGACGTAAACTGCGGTCTGCCCGAAATTGACGAGGCGCAGGTTATGAAAAAGGTTGTGGAAGATCTGCAGAGTGTCTGCGATGCTCCCTTGCAGATAGACACCTCCGACCCTGTTGCTCTTGAAAATGCCCTACGAATCTACAACGGCAAACCCATGATTAACTCCGTTAACGGCAAGAAAGAATCTATGGAAGCCGTCTTCCCACTTGCAAAAAAATACGGCGGCGTTATTGTTGCCCTGACTCTGGACGAGCAGGGAATTCCCTCTACTGCACAGGGCAGAGTTGACATTGCAAAGAAAATTATCGAAACCGCAGAAACTTACGGAATAGACAGAAAGAATATAATTGTAGATACTCTGACAATGGCAATCAGCGCAGACGAAAACGCAGGCAAGGTAACCCTTGAATCCATTAGACTCATTACAGAGATGGGTGTAAAAACCACTCTGGGTGTGTCAAACATTTCTTTCGGTCTGCCCCACAGAGATTATGTAAACTCCGAATTTTTTGCTCTGGCATTACGTGCAGGACTTTCCAGCGCAATTATGAATCCTCACAGCGACAAAATGATTGCCGTTTGCAGAGAAAATTTCTCCGGATACGGAAACTCCCCTGCAACAGATGAGGAGCTTGATTCTTTTGCAAAAGATATCATCGCAAAAGTTATGAGTATGGAAGATGTGGAAAGCATCATTCCTGCTCACAAAGGTAACCTTACTCTGAAAGACGCTATCATCTCTGGACTTTACGAGGAAAGTGCATCCCTTGCAAAAGCTCTCCTTGCAGATGTTGCTCCCCTTGAGGTTGTAAACGGGCACATTGTACCCGCTCTTGACCTTGTGGGTGCAGGATTTGAACAAGGCAAAGTGTATCTGCCCCAGCTCCTTATGAGTGCCGAAGCGGCAAAAGCTGCATTCACCCAGGTGAAGGATGTACTTGCACAAAGCGACAATGCACCCGAAAAAGGAGAAAAAATCATTGTGGCAACGGTTAAGGGAGATATCCACGACATCGGCAAGAATATTGTAAAAATTCTTCTGGAAAACTACGGCTACAGCGTAATTGACCTTGGCAAGGATGTACCCGAAGAAACTATTCTTGAAACTGTCAGAGAAACAGGTGCAACCCTTGTAGCACTTTCTGCTCTGATGACCACAACCGTCCCCTCAATGGAGCGCACAATAAACCTTCTGCGAGCAAATTGTCCCAACACAAAAGTTGCAGTAGGCGGTGCTGTGCTCTCACAGGAATATGCCGATATGATTGGCGCAGATTACTATGCAAAAGATGCTATGGGCGCAGTAAGAGTTGCTGAAGAACATTTCAAGGCATAACAAAACATTAAATTAATATAACATACAAAAAGCACCGACGTGTAACCTGACACATCGGTGCTTTTTTATTCTGTATCTTCTTTTGTGTTTACACTTTCTGCTTTCAGCTCAAACCAGAAAGTACTGCCCCTTCCCTTGGCACTTCGTACACCAAAACGGGCATTATGGAGAATCAGCACATTTTTTGCAATGGAAAGTCCCAATCCTGAACCTACAACTGCTGTTCTGTGCTCCTTGTCCACCCTGTAATATCTGTCCCAGATATTGCGCAGGTCTTCGGGAGCAATTCCCTCTCCGTGGTCTACAATCTCTATCCTCACCTTATCGTTGGCAACTGTCTGCTTTACGGTTACGGTTTTATCTTCGCCGCAATAGTTGATGGCATTATTGATAAGATTATATATAACCTGGGAAAGTCTTACTTCATCTCCGCTCACAACAACATCGCAATCATAATCAAACTCAAGTTTGTATTCATCCTTTGCAACCAATTTAGAGTATCGGGTGAAAATTCCCTTGATGCTGTCTGTAAGAGAGAAATCCTCATAATTCATTGGAGCATTACCCGACTCAAGTTTTGACAAATCTAGCAGGTCTGTTACAAGCTGAGAAAGTCGCTGGGTTTCATCAATAACCACCTGCAGATTTTCGGGTGTATTTTCGCCGGGGATATCCCTCATAACCTCCGCATATCCACCTATCATTGTAAGCGGTGTGCGCAAATCGTGAGAAATGTTTGATATAAGCTCCCGTCTGAGTCTGTCTACTGCAGAAAGCTCCTCTGCTGCAAAGTTCAGAGTTTCGTTGAGCTCTCTGATTTCTTTATATCCGTCCTGGTCAAAAGAAATGTTGTAGTTTTGTTTTGCAAGCTCCTTTGCACCCTTGTTGGTCTTTGCAAGGGGACGTGAGATTCTGGAAGAAACCACCACAGCAAAAACCACACCTGTCACACCAAGGAGTAAAGTAACCATAAGGAGCTGTACTCGCAGAGTTTCCACAGTACTTGTAACGGGGGTGATAGGAGCTTTCAGCACAATCATATATTCTGCGCCGGATTCAATTCTGATTATTCCCGCATAAGTAAGGCTTATGTTGGATTCGTTATCAAATTCGGGTCTTTCTCTGAAAGGGTCTCTGTCGTCCCCGGGCATCTGTGCCATAAAGCTGAGGTCGCTGTCAAAGATAACGCTGCCGCCGTTTTCGGTTGCTTTTTCGTAGCAGGCATATATTTCGTGGGGCATAATATCCATACCGAATTCCATATTGCCCGATGACCCGGAGTAAACCTGCCTGAAAAACTCGGTGGATGTATCGTAAACACCTGCAACCATACTGTTTCTTTCCCGAAGATTCTTCAGGTATTCCTCAATGTTTTCATCCTCAATATGATTACAGATATAGTCAGCTGTGTTTTCTATCTGCTGTGTTTTTATCACCCGATAAAAATCATCCAGAAAAACTGTCTGGACTATCCACAGCACCACAAGCATAACCAGTGTAAAAAGCAGAAATGCGCTGATGAGCTTTACTTTTAAGGGGAGTTTTCTCCGCTTTTTTGGTTTGTGGCTGAAATCTTCAGACAAAACAGTCAAATCAGTTTGCTTCAAAGCGATAGCCAACTCCTCTCAATGTAACAATAAGGGAGCTGTAATCACCCAGGCTCTTTCGCAGAAGCTTGATGTGAGTATCCAGAGTGCGGTCATCGCCAAAGAAATCGTAACCCCACACCTTGCTGATAAGGTTTTCTCTTGTCAGAGCAATTCCCTTATTGCGGCACATATAGAAAAACAGGTCATATTCCTTGGGTGTCATATCAACTCTGTTGCCGTCTATGGTAACGATTCTGCCGCTGAAATCCACCTGAAGTCCCTTGTATGAGAAAATCTCTTTTTCTGCCACGCTGCCCTTTGTGCGCTTGAGCACAGCGGCAACTCTCATCATCAGCTCTTTAGGAGAGAAAGGCTTCACAACATAATCGTCTATACCCATCTCAAAGCCGTGAATTCTGTCGTATTCCTCTGCGCGGGCAGAGAGAATAATTATTGGGGTATTCTTGTGCTTTCTGATTTCGCTGCAAGCAGAAAATCCGTTGAGCTCGGGCATCATAACGTCCATAATTATCAGGTCGTAATCTTCATTTATAGCTTTGTTTATGGCATCCATTCCGTCTGCAGATTCTGTTACGGTATGCCCCTCAAACACAGCATATTTCTTTATTATTTCTCGAATTCTGAATTCATCGTCAACAATAAGGAGTCTTGCCATTTTCTGACCTCCTGATACTTTTTATTATCTATAAAATACTTTCACAATGTGACGGGATTGTGATTTTACTCTAAAAATTTCGGCTTGTACGCTCATTGTTACTCTCGCACAGCCACCAAAGGAATGGTCCGTGTTTTCTCCCATTCCGTATGTTTTTCAAATTCTCTGCACACAAGGTCAAAGGGTGCAGTTTCATCTGACACAAGCTCTGCACACACCGCTGGTTTTGAATATTTCCATCTGAACCAGTTTTCAAAACCGCCTGCGCAGTCCTCCGCTTTTTCTGTTGGCGGACAGAGTTTAAGTCCGTTGTGGCTTTCGATTCTTTTTGCAAGAGCCTCGTCACCCTCAATCTGCCCGTTGAGATTATCTCTCCAGTACAGGCAGCCGCCTCTTATATGAAAAGCCAGAGCTATTTCAAATTTATGTTTTTCACAGAGATTCATCAGAAATCTGGTTTCTTTTTCCGAAGCAGCAGCTTTTCCCCCATGCCTTCGGAGAGGTACACTCTCCCACTCAAATGGAAAATTTGCATTCAGGTTTACATTCCGAGCGTTGTTTTTGAAGGTGTAGGCAACAAAGTCATCGCTTCTTACACAAGGCAAAGCTCTGCCCAGAGCAATCTCCACCGAGTCGGGGTTTGCCATGGGTACAATATATAAAGAAAACTCCTGCAGAATTTCACATACATTATAGTTTTCATAAGCCGATTTACTAAAAGCACTTTGGGCATATTCCTCGGCACACCTGAGTAGATATCCTGTTGTGACATATTCTCTGCCGTGAATACTTCCCGTTAAAAGTACTTTTCTTTTGCCCGTCCCAAGTATCAGGGTGGGAATATTCCTCCCCTGCTGACTGCTGCCTGTTTCTCCCGCTCTGATTATTCCCTTATACCTGCAGATAAGACGTTTTACCGCACACAAGGTGCGTCCGTATGTATAAGGAAAACCTGCATTAACAATCGGATTTTTCTCCATAATATCAACTCCCGTACAGACTCTCCATACAGAGTATGATATGTGTTTTACATTAATGCTAAATCAGCCTACAACACCTGCTAAATGCTCTTCCACAGCCTTTGCGCAAATGTACACAATTTCTGCACAAGGACGCTTTGCATAATATTTTTCTGTTCTTTCTTCGGGCACAGGAGAAGAAACTTTTTCTTCCAGACCCAGAAGCTCTCTGCAGATTATACTGCCTGTTTCTTCTTCAATAACAGCAAGCACACCTCTGATTTTTTCGTAGAGTGCTTTTTTGGCTTCGGTTTCTTCTGCGCTGCTGTAGCCGTATTTCATAGAGAGCACCATAACCGCACCGCTTACAGCACCACAAACCTCTCTTCTTCTTGCAACTCCTCCGCCAAAGCCGGAAGATATTACAAGTCCTGTTTCTTTATCTATTCCAAAATCTTCACAAAAAGCTCCGAATACCGCCTGAGCACAGTTGTAGCCCTCAAGAAATAAGCTTTTTGCCAAATCTGCTTTCTGTCCCATAATAATAAAATCTCCTTGTTATAATATATCTCCGTTATATCACAAAATCTGTGTTTTTACAAGACATCATCCACCAAAGCTGCTGTAAAAATCAGAAAAATTATACCCTGTCAGTATTGTCACTAAAAAAACATTGTGATATAATTAGTGTGTATATTTATCTTTTGAGGTGATACTCTTGGCATTTGATCAGAGTAAAATTAGAAATTTCAGTATTATCGCACACATCGACCACGGAAAGTCCACACTTGCTGACAGAATTCTGGAGCACACAAGCTCTGTTACAGAGCGTCAGATGCAGGACCAGATTCTTGACGATATGGAGCTTGAGAAAGAGCGCGGCATTACCATTAAGGCAAGAGCTGTAACTCTTCAGTACAAAGCAGACGATGGCGAAACATACACATTCAATCTTATCGATACTCCCGGACACGTAGACTTTAACTATGAGGTTTCACGTAGTCTTGCAGCCTGCGAAGGTGCAGTGCTTGTTGTTGACGCAACCCAGGGCATTGAGGCACAGACCCTTGCCAACACCTATCTTGCTGTTGACTCAGGTCTTGAGATTGTCCCCGTTGTTAACAAAATCGACCTTATCAGCGCAGACCCTGCCAGAATAAAGAACGAAATCGAAGATATCATCGGTATTCCTGCCCAGGATGCTCCCGAGATTTCTGCAAAAAACGGCATCAACATTCACTCTGTTATGGAGAGAATCGTTCAGGATGTGCCTGCTCCCGAGGGCGATACCAACGCTCCCCTCAGAGCTATGATTTTTGACAGCGTTTATGACAGCTACAAAGGTGTTATCATCTATGTCCGCATCAAAGAGGGCCAGATTAGTGTCGGCGACGAATTCAAGCTTATGCAGACAGGCTCTGTTTTCTCTGTTGTTGAGCTTGGTAATATGGGTGCTGTTTCTTCTGTTCAGAAAGACACTCTCTATGCCGGCGAAGTTGGTTACATCACAGCTTCCATCAAAACTCTCGGCGACGCTAAAGTTGGCGACACCGTAACTCTTACAAAGAACCCTGCAGAATTCCCCCTGCCCGGCTACCGCGAGATTCAGTCAATGGTTTACTGCGGTATTTATCCTGCAGACGGCGCAAAGTACGGCGACCTGCGTGATGCTCTGGAGAAACTCAAGCTCAACGATGCATCCCTCACTTACGAAGCTGAAACATCAGTTGCTCTCGGCTTTGGTTTCCGTTGCGGCTTCCTGGGTCTTCTCCACATGGAGATCATTCAGGAAAGACTGGAAAGAGAATATAATCTTGATCTTATCACAACTGCTCCCTCTGTAAGCTATCGCATCACACTCACAGACGGCACAGAGAAAATGATCGACAACCCCACAAACTACCCCGAGCCCTCTCTGATTATGAAGGCTGAAGAGCCTTTCACAAACGCTCACATCTATGCTCCCTCTGACTATGTAGGAAACATTATGGAGCTTTGTCAGGAGCGCCGAGGTGTATTCATCGGTATGACATACATCGATTCCGACCGTGTTGATATTCACTACGAGCTTCCTCTGGCGGAGATTGTTTACGATTTCTTTGACACTCTCAAATCCAGAACCCGTGGCTATGCATCCTTTGACTACGAGCTCAAGGAGTACAGACAGAGCCAGCTTGTTAAGCTTGATATTATGCTCAACGGCGACGTAGTTGATGCTCTCTCATTCATCATCCACGCCGAAAAGGCATACCCCAGAGCAAGAAAAATGGCAGAAAAGCTCAAGGAGAAAATTCCCAGACAGCTCTTCGAAGTTCCCATTCAGGCTTGCATCGGCGGCAAGATTATTGCCCGTGAAACCGTTAAGGCTATGAGAAAAGACGTTCTTGCCAAGTGTTACGGCGGTGACATCACCCGTAAGAAGAAGCTTCTTGAAAAACAGAAGGAAGGTAAGAAACGTATGCGCCAGCTGGGTACTGTTGAAGTGCCTCAGGAGGCATTTATGGCTGTTCTCAAGCTTGACACAGACTGATTTCAACAAATTAACAACAAAATTACAACAAAAATGGCTGACCCACTTAACTGTGAGTCAGCCTTGTTTTTTATCAGAAAAGTTTTGCTACAACCGCTGTAACAGCTTCCACAACAAAGAAAGAAATTGAAATTACCGCAAACACACCACAGATTGTCATAAGCACTCCTGCTGTGAATTTATCTCCTTTTTTAAGTGTCTGCTTCTCGTTTTCTTTGCTGCCGTCTTTCTGGTCTTTCTCTCTGTCCTTAAAAATAAGCACCTTGCTTAAAATATAATTTACCACCAGCACAATCATACTAACAATCATAGTTGTAACAAGTGTGGGGATAGAGAAAACACTGCTTATAAGCGGAATTCCCACAAGCTCAATAACGCTTGCTGCTGCACGGGCAGACATAAATGCTGCAAATTCTTTACCCACAATATCTTTCCTGAAACTCTTGCTTTCAAAAACAATGAGTTTGTTGGGAGGAAAAGCAAAAAGAATTGTTGTTGCAAGAGAAAGTATTGTTACTACTGTTGAGAGAGTCACACTCTGCCAACCGCAGGGCTCCAGAAATTTCTCAAACATTGCTGTTGTACCCCAGCGCACCAGAGTTGTAACTCCGCCCACCAGAATATACAGAATGATTTCTTTATACTTTAAGAAAATCTTCTTGAGTTTTTCCATATTATTTCTCTGCTTTCTCAATATTTTTTACCTTTGCAATGTATATGGGTCGTTTTTTTGTTTCGATATAAACTCTGCCCAGATACTCGCCGATAATGCCGATGGAAAGCTCAATAATACCGCCAATCATAAGCTCAACACAAACTGTTGTTGCATAGCCCGAGCCAATCTCCCCGGTCACAATTGCTTTAATTGCAATGTAAAGCATTCCCAAACCGGATATCAAAAACATAATGATACCCAACACAAAGATAAACTTAAGGGGAGAAACAGAAAAAGATGTGATTCCGTCGATAGCATAGCGGAAAAGTCCCCAGAAATTCCAGCTTGATGTGCCGATTGTACGCTCTACGTTTTCATAAGGAATCCACTTTGTATCAAAACCTACCCAACAGAAAATACCCTTTGAAAAACGCTGTACCTCTGACATAGAGAGAATAGCATCTACCATCTGTCTGGACATTACTCTGTAGTCAACTGCTCCGTAAGGCATCTTTACGGAAGATATGGAATTCTGCATTTTGAAGAAAAGCTTTGAAAAACCGCGGCGGATGAATCCGTCTTTTCTTTCACTTTCTTCTCTGTAAAGTGCACAGCAATCGTGACCCTTCTCTACCTCTGCAAGCATCTGAGGAAACATTGAGGGTGGGTGCTGCAAGTCTGCGTCCATAACAATTACAAGGTCTGCATCTGAATGCTCAAGACCTGCATACATAGCTGCTTCCTTGCCGAAATTTCTGGAAAAAGAAATGTACTTTACATTATCAAATTCCTTTGAAAGTTTAATCATATTGAGCAGTGTGTTGTCCTTGCTTCCGTCGTTAATCAGAATATAACGGAAACTATACTCGGGAAGCTCTGCAATAACCTGATTTGTAACTCTTATAAATTCAGGGAGCACCTCTTCTTCGTTATAGCAAGGCACTACGATATCTACTGTTTTCATCATTAATTCACCTCTTGAACATATTACCATTGTAAAATGAGCAAAGTAATACAAATAAATTATATCATCACCACTGCTAAAAGTCTACCTTTATATATAAAACATATTTATTCTTTTTGATAAAAAAGGTTTACCTTTACATTTATTAGTGATATAATTAGCGTGTATATCTATGCGCAGACACTGTTTCTGGGCAAAATCTCTTTTGGGAGGTATTCTCTTATGGAAAAACTAAGAAAATCCAAAGCCCCGAAAGCAATCACTCTTTCTGAAAACAAAAAATCCACATTCTTAAGCAGGAATAAGTACATTCTTCTTTCATTCCTTATCCCCTTTGCTTTGATGTCTGTGGCTTTTGCTGTAGAAAACGTGGCTCCTTTCGGTATTCTCAAGACAATGGTACAGGGTATCGGTTATAATCTGAACAAGATTTTTCCCTTTATCGGCAGCTCAACTGCTCCGACCAAAGTAAATATCTGGGGAACAAATCAGATGTTGGTTGTAGACCTGTGGCATCAGTACTACCCCTTCCTTGTAGATTTACAGGACAAGCTCCAGTCAGGCGGGTCCCTCTTCTGGACCTGGGCTGTTGGTATGGGTACAAACTTCATTGCTATGATGTCCTACTATCTGCTCAGTCCCCTCAACTTCCTCTCTGTTTTCTTTACATCAGAGGCTCTTGTGGGATATCTTGCTGTAGCAACAGTTATCAAGATTTCTCTTGCAGGTATGTTTACTGCAATTTTCTTTAAGATAGTATTCAAGCAGAATAACCTTTCTCTTGTTTTCTTCTCAATGATGTACGCTTTGTGCTCATTCTGTATGGGTTACTACTGGTGTACAATCTGGCTGGATTCCTGGGCAATGCTTCCTTTGGTTGTAGCAGGTACAATCCTTATGCTCAGAGACGGAAAGTATAAGCTTTTTATTATTTCTCTGTCTCTTTCAATTGTTTTCAATTATTTTATCGGTCTGTTTATCTGTGTTGCTGTTTTCCTTACAGCCATTGGCTACACAGCTGCCGATTGGAAGAATGTACGTAAATCTCTCAAAGATTTACTGCGCACAGTTATCTGCTCTGTTACATCATTGCTGCTCACAGCTCCCATTACAATTCCTGCATTCCTTGCACTGCAGAATTGCTACAAATCCACCACAGGATTCCCCACAAAGTACGATATCAATATTGGTACAGATAACTTTGAGGGTACAATGGATGCTGTTGTTAAAATCTTCAGCAACTTTATTTCTTTCCTTAATCCCACAACAAAAGAAGGCCTTCCCAACGTAAGCTGCGGCATTCTTTGCCTTGTTCTTCTTGCAGTATTCTTCTGCACAAAGAAAATCCGCCTTGGCGAAAAGATTTTCTGTGTAACAACTCTGCTTTTCCTTGTGGCAAGCTTTATCTTCCGTCAGCTTGACTATATGTGGCACGGCTTCCATTTCACCAATATGATTCCTTACAGATTCAGCTTCCTTGTAAGTTTCCTGTTGGTTTATATGGCATTCAGAGCATATATGTTCCTCAAAGAGAGTATGTATCTTGATATTATCATCGGTGCTCTTATCTTCTCTTTGTTTGTGCTGCTTCACTTTCTCAGACAAGACGAAAGCTTTAATCAGAAAGCAGTTATTGCAACTACAATCATTGGTGTTGTAATGCTTGTTCTCATTACACTTTACACCTTAAGAATTGTTCCCAGAAGATGGCTTGCTGTGCTGCTTTGCCTTATTGTTACAGGCGAAATGTGCGCAACAGCAATTATCGGTGTTGATACAGTAAGCATTACCTCCAGAAACGGATATCCCAGAGAAGGTACTAATATTTCTAACATTACAGAAAGAATAGACCTTCTTTCCTCAAAGGGTAATCCTGATATTTTCCGTACAGAGGTAACAAGTGCGCAAACTCTCAACGATGGTGCTCTCAACGGATTCAGCGGTGTTTCAATGTTCAGCTCTATGGCAAATGTAAGCATTACAAAATACGCTGAATATCTTGGTGTTGCAGGCTGGCAGTCAGGTAATAGATACACTTACTACGAAAGCTCACCTGTAACAAATACCCTCCTCAATATCCGTTATCTTATTTCACGTGAGGGCAAAAGCTATACCGGTGAATATATGGAAGAAATCTTCCGCAGCAATAATGTATCTCTCTTTGAAAACACACAGTATGTTAATATGGGATTCCTTACAGATTCTGACCTTAGTACTTTTGTTGTTCAGGATTACACCAAGAATCCCTTTGAAAATCAGATTGAGTTCTGGAAACTTGCAACAGGTATTGACGAGCCTCTTTACACACAGCTCACCGTTAAAGATGTAGGCCACAGCAGCGAGGATCTTCTTACTTACTCAAAGGCTTCCGAGGGTAATTACACATTCTCCTCTAAAGACACTACTTCTGCAAAACACGTTAAGTTTAATTATTATCCCGAAGAGGATTCTTTGCTCTATGCTTATTTCTATGTAAGCAATGCATCCGACAAAGGTAACATTTATATTGCTGACGTAAACCGCAATTCAATCAACGTAAAGCAGCCCTACATCTCTGCTATTGGTAACAGAAAAGCAGGCGATAAAGTTTCTCTTTACTGCGACCTTAAAACTTCAGGCTCTTCTACAGTACGCGTTTACTGCTATGCTCTGAATAAAGATGTATATGAAGCAGGTATCGAGAAATTCAAGCAGGGCGCTCTTAACACAACAAATGTAACAGATACTGTTTTAGAAGGTACTGTAACAGCAGAAACACCCGGCCTCCTCTATACTTCCATTCCTTACGAAAAGGGTTGGAAAGTTACAGTTGACGGACAGCTTGCAGAGATGACTCCCGTAGGCAATGCAATGTGCGCAGTCAAGGTTCCCGCAGGCACACATACAATCAGATTCAGCTATATTCCAGACGGATTTATTCTGGGTATGACAGCATTCTCAACTGCATTACTTCTCTTTGTGTTTATGTGGCTTTGCACAAGCAAAAAGTACAGAGAAAAATCCTTTGCAAAACCTGTTGTATGGATGTTTGACCCTGTTGTGCCCGAAAGAGTAAAAGTTTCTCTTGAAGAGGAAATCATAGAAACTGAAAATACAGAAGTTTCTGAAAACACAGATACTTGTGAATCTGTTGAAAATGACGCTGAAACAGAGATTCTCTCAACTGAAGAAAACTAAAATCAATCATATTCACAAACCATATTTATTGTTTATCAAACGATAAATAAACAAAGACCGCTGTAGTATTTACAGCGGTCTTTTATTATACCATTATTAAGTTATTCTTCAGCAGTATCCTCTGCAGATTCATCGTCGAGGATTACTTCTTCTTCCTCATCAATTACTGCATCCGCTGCTTCCTCTTCGGGGTCAATTTCTTCGGACTCAAGAGCAACTGCATCTTCCTCATGGGGAGCACGTGCAGCAGCAACAACCTTGTTGCCCTCTTTAATTCTCATAACTGTAACACCCTTTGAAGGACGTGCACATACACGGATGGAACTTGCAAGAATTCTGATGATTACACCATCTTCTGAAACAAGAATGATGTCATCCTCTAAATCTACAACCTTGATTGCAGCCACATCGCCGTACTTATCAACGTGATAGTTGATAATACCCTTACCGCCTCTGGACTGAAGTCTGTAGTTGTCAATTTCAGAAAGTCTGCCGTAACCTGTTTCAGAAACAGTCAGCACCTTTGCACCTTCACGGGCAACAGACATACCAACAACCTGATCACCCTCGCGGAGTCTGATTGCACGTACACCTCTTGCAAGTCTGCCCATAGGACGAACATTGTTTTCGTCAAAGCGGATTGCATAACCCTTCTGGGTTGCAATTATGATAGAATCATTACCCTCTGTCATTCTTACCCATGCAAGCTCGTCGCCTTCGTTAAGCTCAAGAGCAATAAGTCCGCCTTTACGGTTTGTGTTGTATGCATTAAGAGAAATTCTCTTTATAATACCCTGACGAGTTACCATAATCAGGTACTTATCCTCTTCAAAATCAGGAACTCTGATCATAGAAGTAATCTTTTCGTCAGCAGTAATGGGAAGCAGATTTGCAATGTTCATACCCTTTGACTGACGGCTTCCCTCGGGAATCTCGTAGCACTTGAGTCTGTAAACTCTGCCCTTGTCGGAGAAGAATAGAATGTAATCGTGAGAACCTGTAATCATCAGCTCTGTAGCAACGTCTTCTTCTCTTCTTGTCATACCGGCAACACCTCTGCCGCCGCGATTCTGAATCTTATAAGTATCGGTAGTCTGACGCTTGATGTAACCGAAACGAGTGTAAGTAACAACACACTGCTCCTCGGGAATAAGGTCTTCAATATCAACCTCACCGCTGATGTTCTGGATTTCTGTTCTTCTGTCGTCATCATACTTAGCTCTGATTTCGTTAAGCTCAGCCTTGATGATTTCAAGAACCTTGTCATGAGAATTGAGAATCTCATTATATTCTGCAATTTTTGCAAGAAGCTCAGCCATTTCGTCCTCAAGCTTCTGTCTTTCAAGACCTGTAAGCTGACCCAGACGCATCTGAACGATGTGTGTAGCCTGAATTTCGTCAAAACCGAAGTTGTCCATCAAAGCCTGCTTATCTTCCTGGACACTCTTTGATTTTTTAAGAAGAGCAATAACCTCATCGATGATGTCAAGAGCCTTGATAAGAGCTTCAACGATGTGTGCTCTTTCCTCAGCCTTTTTGAGTCTGAAGCGTGTTCTTCTTGTAATAACTTCGCACTGATATTTGATATAGTACTGAAGAATTTCTTTGAGTGTGAGAATTTTCGGCACACCATCAACAATAACAAGGTTTTTCATAAGTACAACTCCTCTTTCTGCGCATAGTTTGGATGATCCTAGAATACCAAAAATGCCTTCAAAAGTCAACAACCAACAGCCAATGGAGGAAGAATTTCCCGGTATTTTATCGAAGTGCTTGAGAGCACACCCTCATAGGATTAAAATATAGCTATCTTATTTTATTTTGGAGGTAATTAATATGGGTAAGCTTACCGGACGCTACGCTGTGGTCACCGGTGCCGCAAAGGGCATTGGCCGCGCCATCGCAGAGCGTTTTTTGGAGGACGATGTAGCAGGTGTTGCGCTGTTTGAT
>CALEIO010000102.1 GCA_937875885.1 uncultured Clostridia bacterium
AGGGAGCAAGTTCCTTTGCAAGTGCCTGTGTAAGACCGATAACCCCTGCCTTGGAAGCACTGTAATGCACCTCGCAGGAAGCACCCACCTGACCCCACATGGAGCTGATGTTTATGATGCTTCCGCTCTTTGCATTAATCATATACTTTGCGGCTGCACGGCTGCAGTTGAACACACCTGTAAGGTTTGTGCCAATCATATCATTCCACTCGTCGTCTGTAATGTCGGTGAAAAGTTTGAACTGTGCAATTCCCGCATTGTTGACAAGCACGTCAACTCTGCCAAAGTTTTTGTAAGCAGTATCAACCAGCACCTGTGCCTGTGAGGAATCAGATACATCTGCACCCACAGCGATTGCCGCTACACCATAGCCTTCAATAAGAACTTTGGCAAGGTTTTCTGCTTTTTCTTTGTTTGTTTTGTATCCTAAGATAACATTATAACCGTTTTTAGCCATAGCTACGGCACAAGCTGCACCAATGCCGCGAGAGGCACCTGTTACAACTGCAGTTTTCATAATTATCCTCCTGCCGTGCAAAGCTTACACGGACTTATTTTTTCTTAAAACCGTCCTTGAGGGATACGCTGCGGTTAAAGATGAGATTATCCTTTGTGCTGTCCTTATCTGCACAGAAGTAACCCAGTCTCATAAACTGATAGCCTGCACCTGTTTTTGCATCCTGGAGTGAACGCTCAACCTTACAACCTGTAAGCACCTTGAGAGAATCAGGGTTAAGGAAATCAAGGAAGTTTCTGTCGCCTGCATCAGGATCGGGAACTGTGAAGAGATTATCGTAAAGACGAACCTCTGCTTCTGCACAATTGTTAGCGTCTACCCAGTGGATAGTACCTCTGACCTTTCTGCCGTCAGGAGTGTTGCCGCCCTTTGTTTCAGGGTCATAAGTAGCGTAAACCTCTGTTACGTTACCCTCCTCATCCTTCTTGCAGCCTGTGCATTTAACAATATATGCAGACTTAAGTCTTACCTCGTTACCGGGATAGAGTCTCTGATAACCCTTGATGGGCTCCTCCATAAAGTCCTCTGCCTCGATGTAACAAACCTTGGAGAAGGTGATGGTTCTGTTGCCGTCCTCTTCTCTGTTGGGGTTATTTTCAACCTCAAACTCCTCGGTAAGGTCTGCAGGATAGTTCTCAATAACGAGCTTTATGGGATTGATAACAGCCATAACTCTCTGTGCTTTTTCGTTAAGGTCTTCTCTGAGACAATGCTCAAGGAAGCTGTATTCTACAATGGAGTTCACCTTGGAAACACCGTTTCTCTCTGTAAAGTTACGGATAGACTCGGGTGTGTAACCTCTTCTTCTGAGACCGCAGAGAGTAGGCATTCTGGGGTCATCCCAGCCGCTTACATAGCCGTCATCAACCAGAGTTCTGAGCTTTCTCTTGGACATAACTGTGTTGTTGATGCCAAGTCTTGCAAACTCAATCTGACGGGGCTTTGCAGGAACTGAAACATTGTTGATTACCCAATCGTAAAGGGGTCTGTGATCCTCAAACTCAAGAGAGCAAAGGCTGTGAGTAATATGCTCCATAGCATCCTCAATGGGATGAGCAAAGTCATACATAGGATAGATAACCCACTTGTCGCCTGTTGCGTGGTGAGGAAGCTTGTTGATTCGGTAGATAACCGGATCACGCATATTGAAGTTACCGCTTGCAAGGTCAATCTTTGCACGGAGGGTCATTGTACCTTCCTCAAACTCACCGTTCTTCATTCTCTCGAAGAGGTCAAGGCTCTCATCGATGGGTCTGTCACGATAGGGGCTCTTTGCAGGAGTGGAAAGGTCACCTCTGTACTCTCTCATCTGCTCTGCATTAAGCTCACAAACATAAGCAAGACCTTTCTTGATAAGCTCAACTGCAAAGTTGTACATATCATCAAAATACTCAGAAGCATAGTAGAAGCGGTCTTCCCAATCGAAGCCCAGCCACTTGATATCTTCCTTGATAGCATCTACATACTCCACGTCTTCTTTTGTGGGGTTTGTATCGTCCATTCTAAGGTTACACACACCGCCGTACTTCTGCGCTGTACCAAAGTCAATGCAGATAGCCTTTGCGTGACCGATGTGGAGATAACCATTGGGCTCGGGTGGGAAACGTGTGTGCACCTTCATACCCTCATAACGGCCACCCTCTGCGATATCTTCATCAATAAAATCGTGGATGAAGTTAGAGGGCATAACCTTTTCTTCGTTCATTTCAGCATTCTTAATCTCGTCTGCCATTATATATCACCTTTCTGAAAGTAGATTATGCATCAAACTTAGCAAGGCCTGTCTCCATTCTTCTGAGAGACTCTTCCTTGCCCAGAATATCCAGTATCTCAACTGCACCACCGGGAGTAACTGTCTTGCCGGCTACTGCAATTCTTGCAGGCCACATTACTGTGCCGTTTTTAAGTTCCATTCTCTCTGCCATAGAGATGAGGAGTTCTTTGATTGCATCGCAGTTCCAATCTGCGAGAGCTTTGAGCTCATCATAAACAGCCTTGAGGAGCACAGGTGCGTTCTCAAGATTTGTCTTGCTCTTTTTATTTACAAAGAGTTCCTTGTCGTACTCGGGAAGCTCTTTGAAGAAATCGATCATAGGAGGAATATCGGTAAGCTTTACTGTTCTCTGCTGCAGAATAGCTGTAAGCTTCATTGCATCATACTGTGCATCACCGAAAACTTCCTTAAAGTAAGGATCTGCAACCTTTGCAAAATCCTCTGCACTCATACCTCTCAGGTACTCACCATTGAGCCAGGAAAGCTTATCGTAGTCAAATACGGAGGGAGATTTGGAAATCTCGTCAACGTGGAAATTCTCTGCAAGTTCAGAAAGTGAAAAAATCTCCTGATTTGACTTGGGGCACCAACCAAGAAGTGCAATGTAGTTAATGATTGCCTCGGGCAGATATCCGTCACGTACCAGATCCTCAAAACCTGTAGCGCCATGACGCTTGGAAAGCTTTGAAACAGAGCCGTCCTCGTTCTTGCCCATAATCAGGGGCAGATGAACGTAAGTGGGAATCTCCCAGCCGAATGCTTCGTAAAGAAGATTGTACTTGGGTGTGGAGCTTAAGTATTCGCAACCTCTTACAACGTGTGTAATACCCATTGTGTGGTCATCAATAACATTTGCAAAGTTATATGTGGGATATCCGTCGGATTTAATGAGGATCTGATCTGTAAGTTCAGAGTTCTCAACTGTAATCTCTCCGAATACTGCATCAGAAAATGTAGTGGAACCCTCTGTGGGCGTCTTCTGACGGATTACATAAGGCACACCCTCTGCAAGGAGTCTGTCAATTTCTTCCTGGGGAAGATTTCTGCAATGACCATCGTAACCACCGCCAACAGATTCCTCGGAAAGCTCTGCAAGTCTTTCTTTGGTGCAGAAACAACGATATGCCTTGCCTTCTTTAATAAGTTGTTCTGCATAGGGCAGATACATTTCTCTTCTTTCAGACTGAACATAGGGACCAAAATCGCCGCCTACATCGGGACCTTCATCGTGAGAAAGACCTGCAACCTTAAGTGTGTTGTAGATAACATCCACAGCACCCTCTACAAGGCGCTCACGGTCTGTATCCTCAATACGAAGGATAAACTTGCCATCCTGGGATTTTGCAATAAGATACTCATAGAGAGCTGTTCTCAGGTTTCCCACGTGCATAAAACCTGTGGGACTGGGTGCATAACGGGTACGTACTGTCATATATAAAACCGTCCTTTCGGAAAATTTACAACATTAATCCATAATAACATATATTAATAATTTATTTTACCACACAAAACCCGATTTTACAATTATTTTATTAAATATTTTCAGATATATAGCAGCTGTTTTTGCAAACAAAAAAGCCTGATAGCATAAACCATCAGGCTTTAGTTGTATTAAGTTATATTACTGTTCTTCAAAGGACTGGGGAGCCTGAGGAATAAAGTTAGCTTCAAGCTCAACATCTGTATAACGGCGCATACCTGTACCTGCGGGTACCAGCTTACCGATAATAACATTTTCCTTAAGACCAATAAGGGGATCAACCTTACCCTTGATAGCAGCATCGGTGAGAACTCTTGTTGTTTCCTGGAAGGAAGCTGCAGACAGGAAGCTGTCTGTTGCAAGAGATGCCTTTGTGATACCAAGCAGAAGCTGTGTCCACTCTGCCTCCTTGAGGCCTTCCTCGCCTGCTTCAATACGCTTGCGGATCTGCTTGTTAGCATAGAGAACTTCGCTCTTGTCATACATCTGACCGCCGAGGAACTCTGTGGAGCCGGGCTCGTCAACACGAACCTTGCGCATCATCTGACGAACGATAACCTCGATGTGCTTATCGTTGATATCAACACCCTGGAGACGGTATGTGCTCTGTACCTCGCTGATGAGGTAATCCTGCACTGCCTGTGTACCGAGGATTGCAAGGATATCGTGGGGGTTTACAGCACCATCAGTGATCTTGTCACCGGCCTTGATGATGTCACCCTCCTGAACCTTAACTCTGAAGCCGAAGGGAATCAGGTACTGCTTCTCATCGCCTGTATCCTTATTGAATACAACTGCGTGACGGTTGTTCTTGATTGTATCAAAGCGAACCTCACCGTCGATCTCACTGATAATAGCAAGGCTCTTGGGCTTTCTGCTTTCGAAGAGCTCTTCAACACGGGGAAGACCCTGTGTGATATCTTCTGCGGAAGCAACACCACCGGTATGGAAGGTTCTCATTGTAAGCTGTGTACCGGGTTCACCGATAGACTGAGCAGCAATGATACCTACTGCCTCACCTACTGTTACAGGCTGACCATTTGCAAGGTTAGCACCGTAGCACTTACGGCATACGCCCTGCTTTGCGTGACAACCCAGAACGGAACGGATTGTGATTCTCTCTGTGCCGGAGTTGCAGATGATATCTGCATCAGCAGCATCCATAAGCTTATCTTTGGATACAAGAACGTTACCCTCTGCATCCTTGAAGTCATCAACAAGGTATCTGCCGATAAGACGCTCGTGCATACCTTCGATAACGTGCTTACCTGACTTGATGTCAAAGATTTCCAGACCCTCTGTTGTATGACAGTCTTCCTCACGGATAATAACTTCCTGAGAAACGTCAACAAGACGACGGGTAAGGTAACCTGAGTCAGCTGTACGAAGAGCTGTATCTGCAAGACCCTTACGAGCACCACGGGAAGAAATGAAGTATTCGAGAATATTCAGACCTTCACGGTAGTTAGCACGAATGGGGATTTCGATTGTTTTACCTGAGGTATTTGCGATAAGACCACGCATACCTGCCAGCTGACGGATCTGGCTCATACTGCCTCGAGCACCTGAGTCAGCCATCATAAAGATGGGATTGTAACGGTCGAGACCGCCCTGAAGTGCAGCGGTAACATCGTTAGTTGCTTTATCCCAGATCTTGATAACTTCGTTGTATCTGTCTTCTTCAGAACGGAGA
>CALEIO010000103.1 GCA_937875885.1 uncultured Clostridia bacterium
CCATACCAAGCATCTCGTCCCAGTATGCGGCATCATCATCCATCTGATCCTCCATTACGCAGCCGGTGTTCCAGATTTCCATTGCGAAATTGCCTTTGAGCTGATCGAAATAACGGGCAGGAGTGCTGCTCCATTCGGGATGACAGTAAAATGTAAGATTATTTTTTTCGTGAGCCATGTCAAGAAGCTTCTGGAATTCAAACTGATCGGCAATATCTTGCTTTTCAAGTGTTTCTCCGTCTGAAAAGCCGTTTGATTCGTCATCGGGACCGATTGCAACAGAATGGAAGCATCTGAAGCCGTTTGTTCGTTCAAATGTGCCGTCCATTTCCATGCCGGGGATGATAAGAATTCCTGTTTCGGGTGCATAATTTGTATGGTTATATTTTCTGTGATCGGTTATTGCAAGGAAGTCATAATTATTCTCAGCATGTATGTGCATAGTTTCTTCAGGTGTGCACTTGCCGTCTGAACGTGTTGTGTGGCAGTGAAGACCGCCCTTGAGAAGCTTGCTGTTATTTATAAAAGCAGATTGTCTGATCATATGTACCGCTCCTTTGTAGTTGATGATTTTATATTATCACAATAATATCGTTAAAACAAGATGCAAAATCATTTCAAAAAGCTTGACAAATAAAAATAAAAATGATATTATATTTAAGCTCAGTAAATGAGTCTGCGGATCAGCTTGATTGCCCGCCTCGGTTACCTCACCGTGTAAAAATCAGAGGTTTTTGTTAATATGCGGATATGGCACAGCGGTCAGAATTCTGCGAAGCGAAAAGCGAGCGAAGAATTCTGGGCACCGCAAGAGTACCGTGAACATCAGCTTGATGGGATAAAAAAGTTAATATGCGGATATGGCGGAATTGGCAGACGCGCATGGTTCAGGTCCATGTGAAAGCAATTTCATGCAGGTTCAAGTCCTGTTACCTGCACCATTAAAACAGAGGGTACCTATTGAGGTACCCTCTGTTTTATTTCCCAAACACTAAGTGCAAAGGCAACAGGACTTGAAGGCGACTGTGCCAAGGTGCAGGTGGAACACCGGAACCGCAGGCAAAAATGCTCCGGTGGAGCATTTTTAAGGAGAGCGTTGATGATATTTTTTAACTACACACGCCGCAACATACGAGGTGTTTCTTTCTCTTCATTAAACCACTGTTACCTGCACCATTAAAACAGTGGGTACCTATTGAGGTACCCACTGTTTTATTTTCCAAACACTAAGTGCAAAGGCAACAGGACTTGAAGGCGACTGTACCAAGGTGCAAATATTAACTCTTCTTCACCCCGCAACTTCACACTCCCGATGCCATACCATATCACACCAACCTTTGCCACTGCAACCTATCCACAAATATTAAAAGCCCCGGATTTCTCCGAGGCTTTTTCTTATGCATCAAGCATATCGAGGATGTCCTCTTTACTTCTGAAGCCGACTGCCTGTGCCGAAATTTTTCCGTCTTTCAGTACCACAAGCATGGGGATACTCACCACAGAAAATGCCTGTGCAAGTTCCATTTCTTCGTCTACGTTTATCTTGCCCACTACATACTGGGAATACTCCTCGGCAATCTCGTGCACCAAAGGTGCCACCATCTGGCAAGGACCGCACCAATCTGCGTAAAAATCCAGAAGCACGGGCTTTTCGCTGTTTTTGATATCATTAAAATTGTTCTTTCCAACTTTGATTACTGACATATTTTTCTTCCTTTCTGTTTCAACCTTTTGATTTATAGTAAAGCATACAGTGACAGTACCCTTCAAACTCAGGGTCTGCAATCTGGGCTCTGAATTCTTCGCACATACACTTAAATTCTTCTGTTTTGGGCAATCTGCAAGGACAGTATCCGCCTTTTGCTTTAAGGCCGGCTTTTACCCTCTCTACTATTTCTTTATTCTCGTTGAGTGTAATTCTAGGTTTCATCACTGTATCTCCTTTCTTTTATCTTGGTTTTATTATACCCATAAAAACTCACAAAGTATGTTGAATTTTCAACATTTGAGCTGTAAATGTAAAAAATTGTAAAGCATTCAGACACCTGCACCAAAAAGGAAATCCGCCGACCTTATTCAGGACGACGGATTCCTTTGTGTGTAAAAAAGAAAGGGGGTAAAGTATGTTTGCAAAAGACCTGTGTCTTTCTGCTGTAATTACATTCTAAACCATTTGCTGTCCATTAAACAGTACAGCAGTAATTAATTGCAATTAAATTTAATAAAACTATAGATTTTATTGAATTTCTGTTGTATAATTTTTGTATAGTAAAGTATTCTTTGCTTTACTTCTACTATTCATAAACAAATTATATTCTCATATTCTGAAAGGAGCAGATAATTATGGGACTTATTAAAGCAGGACTTGGTGCCTTAGGCGGCACATTGGCAGATCAGTGGAAAGAATTTTTCTACTGTGACGCTTTGGACAAAGACACTCTTGTTGTAAAAGGACAGAAAAGAGCAAGCGGACGTTCATCAAACACTAAGGGATCTGACAACGTTATCTCCAACGGTTCAGGTATTGCTGTTGCAGATGGTCAGTGTATGATTATCGTTGAGCAGGGCAAGGTAGTTGAGGTTTGTGCAGAACCCGGCGAATTTACATACGACACATCAACAGAACCATCTATATTCACAGGTAAGCTGGGTCAGGGCATTCTTGACACATTCAAGACAGTAGGCAAGCGTTTTACATATGGTGGCGACACAGGCAAAGACCAGAGAGTTTACTACTTCAACACAAAGGAGATTATGGACAACAAGTTCGGAACTCCCAATCCTATCCCCTTCAGAGTAGTTGACTCCAAGATTTATCTGGATATGGATGTTTCCATCCGTTGTTCAGGTATCTATTCCTACACAATCTCTGACCCCCTCCTCTTCTACACAAAGGTTTGCGGCAATATTGAAGCGGACTTCACAAGAGATGAAATCGACAATCAGCTGAAAACTGAATTCATCAGTGCACTTGCCCCTGCTTTCGGCAAGCTATCCGAAATGGAGCTTCGTCCTAATCAGCTTGCAAACCACAACGACGATATCTGCAATGCAATGAATGCTACTCTCTCCACAAAATGGGGTGAGCTCAGAGGTATCAAGGTTGTGTCCGTTGCACTTAACCCCATCACCCTTACACCCGAAGATGCAGAGATGCTCAAGCAGGCACAGTACAGCGCAAGACTTCAGAATCCCGGTCTTGCAGGTGCAGAGCTTGTTGGTGCACAGGCAGACGCTATGCGTGCTGCTGCAAATAACGAAGGCGGCGCAATGAACGGCTTCATCGGTATGGGTATGGCAATGAATGCAGCAGGTGGTATGAATGCTGGTCAGTTCTTCCAGATGAACCAGCAGCAACAGGCACAGCAGCCCCAGGCACCCGTACAGCAGGCAAACAGCTGGAAGTGCGGTTGCGGTGCTACAGCAACAGGCAAATTCTGCACAGAATGCGGAGCTAAAAAGCCTGAAGCAAACGGCTGGACTTGTGCTTGCGGCTATGTTGCACAGGGTAAATTCTGCCCCGAGTGCGGTGCAAAGAAACCTGCAGGCGCACCCCTTTACAAGTGCGACAAATGCGGATGGACTCCCGAAGACCCTCATAATCCTCCCAAATTCTGTCCCGAATGCGGTGACATTTTCAACGAGGCTGACATCACAAACTAATTCAACAGTTTTCTTAAGGAGATAAATTATGGCTGTATTACAAGAATACAAATGTCCCTGTTGCGGCGGTGCCATAGAATTTTCCAGTACAATTCAGAAGATGAAGTGTCCCTACTGCGATTCTGAATTCGAAATGGATGCCTTAAAGGAATTTGACCAGGTGCTTACCGACGAAGCAGCAAATCCTGATCAGATGGAGTGGGAAACCCAGGCAGGAAGTGAATGGCAGGATGCAGAAACAGATGCTCTGAGAGTTTATGTCTGCAAATCCTGCGGCGGTGAAATTGTAGGTGACGAAACTCTCTCTGCAACAAACTGCCCCTATTGCAACAACCCCGTTGTTATGATGGGTCAGTTCAAAGGCGACCTGAAACCCGACTTTGTTATTCCTTTCAAGTTTGACAAAAATGCCGCTAAAGAAGGACTGCGAAATCATATGAAGGGTAAGATTCTTTTACCCAAATCCTTTAAAAGCGAAAACAGAATCAACGAAATCAAAGGTGTGTATGTTCCTTTCTGGCTTTTCGACACAGATGCAAATGCACATCTCCGCTTTAAGGCTACACGCACAAAATTCTGGAGTGATTCAGAATATGACTACACAAAAACAAGCTACTACTCCTGCATCAGAGCAGGTTCCCTGGGCTTTGAAAATGTTCCTGTTGACGGCTCCACCAAAATGGCAGATGACCTGATGGAATCCATCGAGCCTTTCAACTTCTCTGAAGCTGTGGATTTTCAGACAGCTTACCTTGCAGGCTACCTTGCCGACAGATACGATGTAACCGCAAGAGACAGCCTCGACCGAGCTAACCAAAGAATCCAGAACAGTACAGAAGAAGTATTTGCAAGTACAGTTCAGGGCTATACATCTGTTACAAAAGAGCACTCATCCATTCAGCTTCACAACGGAACAGCAAAGTATGCGCTTTACCCTGTGTGGATTCTTAACTCTACATACGAAGGTA
>CALEIO010000104.1 GCA_937875885.1 uncultured Clostridia bacterium
AATTACCGCCGATATCGCTAACAAACTTAACTTGCGCCTAGAAACCGTTTATATGGGGGGCGGTACACCTACAACTCTTAATGCCGAGCAATTAAATCTTGTGCTTGGTACAGTGCGCGAGTCGTTTGATATGTCTAACGTTCGCGAGTTTACTGTGGAAGCGGGACGTCCCGACACCATAACCAAGGATAAGCTGCTTGCAATAAAAAATAACGGTGTCACCCGTATTAGCATAAATCCACAAACTATGAACGACGATGTGCTTAAATGTATTGGAAGAAAGCATACTTCCAAAGATACGGTAGATGCTTTTTGTTTGGCGCGAGAAATCGGTTTTGATAATATTAATATGGATTTGATTGCCGGTTTGCCAAGCGACACCTATGACAGCTTTAAAAATACGCTACATCAAATCTTAACGCTAAATCCTGAAAGTGTAACGGTTCATTCGCTTTCTATGAAACGTGCTTCAACCCTTAATACAACCGGGCAACACGATGAAATAAGAATGGGTGAGCAGGCCTCTAAAAAGGTGGAATATGCCCGCGCTACGTTAGAAAACAGCGATATTGCGCCTTACTATATGTATAGGCAAAGCAAAACTGTTGGTAACCTTGAAAATGTTGGCTATGCAAGGTCGGGATTTGAAGGACTTTATAACGTTTACATTATGGACGAAACCCACACAATCCTTGCCTGTGGTGCAGGTGCAGTAACCAAACTGCGCAATCCCCACAACGGACAGATAGAACGTATATTTAACTTTAAGTATCCATATGAATATAATGCACGTTTTGGGGAGCTTTCAGAGCGCAAAACTGCAATTTCTGCTTTTTATGAAGATATGACACAAGAAGGAGTTTCAAATGAAAGTTTCTGACACTAAACAAAAAAGCTCCTCTCAGAGTTTTCTTAAGGGAGCCTTGGTGCTGACTATCAGTATGATAGCTGTAAAGCTATGCGGTCTGGCGCAGAAGGTTCTTCTTACAAATCTTTACGGCACTCTGGGTGGTAACTATGCTGAATTCGGTACAGCTCTTTTCTCAAATGCTTATGAGCTGTATGTGCCTTTGTTCACACTTGCAACAGTAGGTTTCCCCATAGCTGTTTCCAGGCTTATTTCAGAAAGTTATGCCAAAGAGCGCTATAATGATATCAAACAGATTTACAAGGTAGCAAAACCATTCTTTATGGTGATGGGTGTTATCTGCTTCCTGCTTATGACAGTAGGCAGTTTTTTCTACGTAAATAACGTAATCAAATCCCCGTATTCTTTGCCTGCACTACTGGTACTTGCACCTACAATCTTCTTCGGTTGTCTTGTGTCTGTGTACCGAGGATATTATGAAGGTCTCAGAAATATGACCCCCACAGCTATTTCCGAGGTGCTCGAAGCATTCTCAAAAATAGCAATCGGTGTTGTTATGTCCTATGTTGTAGTGAATATTGGTGTTAAGCAGTATGCGGCTTCAGGCACTATCTTCGGTATGGCATTCAATAATATTGATGATGCCTACAGAACCCTGGTATCTATTTCTGTAGCAACTTCAATCTTTGGCATCACAATGGGAAGCGTCATCGCTTTTCTGTTCCTCAGAATTCGCTTTGCTGTCAGAAAAGGCGAGATTCCCGAGAGCTACTACGTAAACTCTCCTGAAGCTCTTGCAAAGCGCGAAACATTCAGAAGAATGTGTGTAACAGCACTTCCTATCGGCATCGGTGCCCTTGTAATGAGTTTTTCAAGCTCAATCGATGCCATTGTTATTCAGAATCTTATCTATCGAATGGCAGAGGTTTCACCCGAAGCGCTAAAGGCAGAATTCAATCATATTCTCGATTCCGAGATTCCCGCGAATGGTAAGATTACAATCCATACCTGTATCTGGGGTTATTACAGTGCATCACTCACACTCACATCCCTTGTCATTGCAGTTACCCAGGTGTTCGGTACAAGTGCAATGCCTAACGTAACAGCAGCATATACAAAGGGTAACAAAGAAGATCTAAAAGAATCCATCAACACAGTTCTTCGTCTTACTACCATAGTTACTTTCCCTTGTGCAATTGGTCTTTCTGTGCTTGCAAGTCCTATTCTTTCTTTAGTGTATTCAGGCAATGCAAACATTGCAATGTTTGGTGGCGAGGTGCTTCAGGTGCTTGGTGTGTCTGTAATATTTATGGGTACAATCACACCTATCTGCTCAATGCTGCAGGGAATAGGTAAGGTGAAGAGCAGTATGGGTATCTATATTTTTGGTACAATTTCAAAGATTCTGGTGTCCTATCTGTTTGCCCGCAATATTTCAATCAACATTGTCGGCTCTGCAATCGGCTCTTTGGTTTCCAATTTCCTTATGTGTACAATTGCACTCTTTCTGCTTGTTAAGAGCACAAAGATTATGCCCGATTTCCTTTCTGCAGCAGTCAAACCTATGCTCAGTGCAGTAGTTTGTGGTGTGAGTGCTTATGTATCTTTCTATTTGCTCAACATAAATCTGCTGTTTACTATCGTGATTTCGGCTATATTCTACCTGTTGGTTTTGTTAGTATTGCACACTTTTTCAAAAAATGACGTTTTAATGCTACCAAAAGGTAAAAAAATTGTAATAATACTTGAAAAACTTCATCTAATAAGGTAAAATATGTGATTGGTAAGCGGTTTTCGCTCTTTTACGGAGGTGTTTTATTTGGATTTTGAATTTAAAGATAATTACAAATTTGACGACCTTGTAAAAATTATGGATATTCTTCGCAGACCCGGCGGTTGTCCCTGGGACGCGGAGCAGACCCATGAGAGCATCCGCAGAAACTTCATTGAAGAAACTTACGAGGTTATCGAAGCAATCGATAAAAACGATTCAGAGCTTCTTTGCGAAGAGCTTGGAGACTCTCTACTTCAGGTTGTCTTCCACGCGCAGATAGACAAAGATGCAGGTGGTTTCGATATAGACGATGTATGCGACGGCATCTGCAAGAAGCTCATCATCCGTCATCCTCATGTTTTCGGTGATGTTGTGGCAGAAACTTCAGAAAAAGTTCTCGAGAATTGGGATGCAATCAAAATGCAGACCAAATCCCAGAAAACACAAGCACAGGCTCTTGACAGCGTTAGTCATTATCTGCCTGCTCTTATCCGTGCACATAAGGTTCAGCACAAGGCTGCAAAGTGCGGATTTGACTGGCCCGAGGTTACAGGTGCACTTGATAAACTCTCTGAAGAGATTGCAGAGCTTCGCGAGGCAATAAACAGCGGTAATACTGACCATTGCTTCGAAGAATTAGGTGATGTGCTTTTTTCAGCTGTAAATGTTTCAAGATTTATCGATGTAGAGCCTGAACATGCGCTTTCATCTGCTTGCGACAAATTCATTTCAAGATTTGCAAAGGTAGAAAACCTTGCTGCAGAGCGTGGTGTGGATATGAAATCCGCAACATTAGAAGAACTGGATGCTCTTTGGGAAGAGGTTAAAAATTCACTCGATTTATCTGATATCGATGTTTT
>CALEIO010000105.1 GCA_937875885.1 uncultured Clostridia bacterium
GCACCGGCGACCTGCTTGACGCTGTTATGCAGTATCTTCCCGAGGAGGAAGAGGAGGAAGAGGAGAGTAACCTTATCAAGGTTGCCGTTATCGGTAAGCCTAATGTAGGTAAATCTTCTCTAATCAACAGAGTAACAGGTCAGGAACGCAGTATTGTTTCCAATATTGCAGGCACAACCCGTGACAGTATCGATTCACGAGTTACCAATTCTCACGGTGAGTTTATCTTTATTGATACAGCAGGTATCCGCAGAAAGAACAAGATCGATAATGCTATCGAAAAGTACAGTATCATTCGTGCAAAGATGGCTATTGAGCGTTGTGATGTATGCGTAATTATGATAGATGCTGAAGAAGGTCCCACAGAGCAGGATACAAAAATTGCCGGTATGGCTCATGAAGCAGGCAAGGGATGTATCATCTGTGTCAATAAATGGGATGCTATCGAGAAAGACGACAAGACAATGAGCGAGTTCAGAAAACAGCTTGATATTGATTTTGGCTTTATGTCCTATGCTCCCACACTCTTCATTTCTGCAAAAACAGGTCAGCGTATTGACCGACTTTTTGAGCTTATCAAATACGTAGCAAACACAAATGCTATGAGAATCAAGACAGGTGTGCTCAACGAACTTCTTGCAGAGGCTACAATCAGAGTTCAGCCTCCTTCAGATAAGGGCAGAAGACTGAAAATTTACTATGTAACCCAGCCCAGCACAAAGCCTCCCACATTTGTTTTCTTCTGCAACAATGCAGAGCTTTTCCACTTCTCTTATCAGCGTTATCTCGAAAACAGAATCCGCGAGACTTTTGGTCTGGAGGGAACACCTATCCGCATAGTAGTCCGTGAGAGAGGAGAAAAAGCATAATGGAATTTATCTCTGTTTATTGGTGGAGAATTCTTGCTTCTCTGATTATTTCTTATCTTATGGGTAGTTTCAGCTTTGCTGTTATCTTCTCAAGAATGTCAGGAGATAAAAAGGATGTAAGAGAAATGGGCTCTGGTAATGCAGGATTTACAAATGTTCTGCGTACAGTTGGTGTAGGCCCTGCAGTACTCACTCTGATTTTTGACTGCCTTAAGGGTGTAATCGCTATTTCCCTTACAATGCTCATATTCAATCTGCAGTTTGATGCAGAAGCAATCAATGCACTTTCAGAGGGTGCACGCAGAGAATACTTTGGTTACGGCAAGTATCTTTCAGGTCTTTTTTGTGTGCTTGGTCATTGTTTCCCGGTGTTTTTCGGTTTCCGCGGTGGCAAGGGAATTACAACTACAGCCGGTGTTATACTTATGTTTGATTGGCGTTTACTTGCTCTTACTCTCGGTTTCTGGCTTGTTTGTTTCTTTGCTACAAAGATTATCTCCATAGGCTCTGCTGCATCAGCGGTGGTTATTACTCTGTGGAATGTCATTGTGACCTATTTCTGGCAGTATAAGCCCTCACTTGATACAGATTTACCCTATAGCATAAGCTATGTATGGGTTACATCTGCTATCATCTTTGTGTTTGGTATTCTGGTGCTTTTTATGCACAGAGAAAACATCAAGCGTATTCTCCGCGGAGAAGAAAAGAAGATTACTGTTAAAAAGAACTAAACTTACTATGTTATTTATAAGTGCGTCTTCAGCAGAAGGCGCACTTTTTTGCAGTAAAGTCTTGACTATAAGAGCAAAAAGGCTTAAAATTTACCTATCAGCTTAAAACAAAGGAGTAATACAAATGGATTGTATTTTTTGTAAAATCGTAAACGGAGAAATCCCTTCAACTAAAGTGTATGAGGATGAGAAAATTCTTGCATTTGAGGATATAAATCCTTGTGCTCCCGTGCACACAATCATCATTCCCAAGGAGCATATTCTCACTTGTGCTGATGATATCACAGAGGATAATGCAGAAATCATTGCATACCTTTTCTCCAAGATTCCTGTTATTGCAAAGCTCAAGGGCCTTACTAACGGATATCGTATTATCAACAACTGCGGCGATGATGGTGCACAGACAGTTAAGCACATTCATTTTCATCTTTTAGGCGGCAAGAAACTCCCCGAAAAACTCTGCGGTAACTGATAATAACAAAGGAGAATTGTTATGAGCACATACTATAAAATGACAATTGCAGGTTGTGAGAGAGAACTTGAAATGTTCTCTGTCAGCGATAATCTTGATATTGCAGCATTCATTCTTTTTAATGATGTAGAGATTACAGAAAAGTCAGCAGAAGCGCTTCTCAAGGTCTGCCCCGACCACGATGTTGTTCTTACAGCAGAGGCAAAGTCTATTCCTCTTGCTTATGAATTTGCACGCCAGGGTTGCGGCAAGTACGTTGTTGCCAGAAAAGGCATCAAGGTTTATATGCGAAATCCTGTAAGTGTTACAGTTAAATCTATCACAACCGCAAACGAGCAGACTCTGCATCTGGGAGAAACAGAAGTAAACGAAATCCGCGGAAAACGCGTTCTTATTGTTGATGATGTTATCTCTACAGGTGAGAGCCTCAAGGCTTTGGAGCAGCTTGTTGAGGCTGCAGGAGGAAACCTGGTAGGTAAAGCAGCAGTGCTTGCAGAAGGCGATGCTGCAGACAGGGATGATATTATTTTCCTGGAGAAACTCCCTCTCTTTTTTAAGTAATTATTAAGGACTGATTTTTTATGAAACGGCTGTTAGGACTACTCGGACTTACTTGTCTTGTAGTACTGACAGCTTGTTTTTATCTGGGTGCCGCTTTTTCTGTTTATATAGGAGGTACAGCACTTTTATTGTTCATTGTTTCTCTGTTTATTCCCGGGCTTCGTGCAGAGAAGACAGTGCCCGTTGCATTGTTTACTGCGTTGTTGGCAGTATCTGTGTTTTTAGGTTACACAAACTTTTATGCGGAGCCTGTCAGAAATAAGTACAATGAAAAAGAAGTTACGGTGACGGGTACTCTGGTTTCAGAGGAAGTCAGAACTTACGGATACTATGACTATGAGCTAAAGGTGAAATCCGTTGACGGGGAAAGTGCAGACTTTGCAATGGTGCTTCATTCGGGGCAACCGCTCTATATAGAGCCTTACGATGAGATTACATTTCCGTGCAAACTCATAAGCACCTCAAGAGGAGATTATGCCTCACGAAAGATATTTTTCCAGTCTTATGTGTACGATGACCTGGATGCAAAGGTTGATAAACCCGATTCGCGACCTTTGATGTATCATATTCTGTCCCTTCGCAAGAATTTAAGAACAAGTCTGTATCTTGAAATGGACTATGACACAGCTTCTTTTTCAAATGCGGTTTTGCTGGGAGATAAATATGCGGTATCTGCACAGGTGAAAGAGCTGTTTCGTCTTAACGGACTTTCTCACATTGCGGTAGTATCGGGTTTGCATCTTTCTATAATTGCTTTCATTTGTCGTAGATTGTTTGAGAAACTGTTTAAGAATACCATTGTAAGTGGTGCGGCTACCATAGTAGCAATTCTTTTCTTTGCAGCATTAACGGGTTTTGGCGTTTCTGTAATCCGTGCAGCGGTAATGCTGTGTATCTATATAATCGGTACAATGCTGGGACGAGTTGCTGACTCCCTTAATTCCATAGGTGCAGCGGCTTTGGTGTTGCTTATTGCAAATCCCTATGCTGTAGGAGATGTAGGAATGCTGCTTTCCTTTGCAGCTACCCTGGGAATTGTTCTTTGGTGCAAGAAGATTACTGTGCCTGTTATGTGCGCAATCTATTCAGGTCCCCTTGGGAAATCTGAAATATTATGCGATATTCTTAAAGTAGTAGTTGAAACTGCAACTTGCAGTATATGTGCAACAATATGGACAATGCCTGTAGCAGTATTTGCATTCGGCGGATTTTCGTTGGTTTCTGTTTTGACGAATCTTCTGGTAGTGCCGCTTATGTTTGTAGTGCTTTATTGCATAATTCTGTGTGTGATAACCCACTACATCGGTTTTTTGTCGGTATTGTGTGACGCTTTGTCTTATATGGTGTCTTTGTATTATAATTATGTAATTGCTGTTTGTGAATTTTTCAGCAAGTTACCTTTTGCTTACATATATACCGATAAACTGTATTTCTATATATGGATAATCATCAGCTTAATACTTGTATTTGTAGCTTCCATTGTGCGCAGAAGATTTGTAAATGTATTGTGCGTGCTTTTGTCTTTGCTGTTTGTTTTCACAAGCGCAAGTATCTATCGTTATACAAACAGAAACACCGTAAGCTTTTATGTACCCGATACAGGCAGCGGCTTGTCTGTAATTATTGAGAGTAATGATGGTTATGCGGTTGTGTGTGCAGGTGGTACCAAGAATCGCTCGTATATATTGAGTAATAAGATAGACACTCTGTCTCCTATGGGTAGTAATGTGCTCGTGGATTCCAATGGAAGAAATTCACAGATTTATTGCAGAAATCTTGCTGATGAGTTTGACTATGACAAGGTTTTAAGGTATCATAATAATAGGAGCGATTCCTTTGTTACAGATGAATTTGCAGAAGATGAAAACTCTTTCAGCGGAATATACAATCTGAATCTTTGGAATAAAGTTCAGGTGACGTTTATCCCTGTTGAGGAAGATGTATTTGAGTATATAACTGTCGGCAATGAATCTGTACTGATTATTCCCCGAGGGGCAGATTGTGAGAATCTTCCTGCTGAATACAGAACTGCAGATTATCTTGTAGCAGACGGACGGGTTTCATCTGCAGATGTCCTGACATTTGAAACTCTTGTTATTGCATGGGAAGAGGATGAGGACGAAAGTCTGATTTTGTTATCACGGAATGCAGAAACTGTAATTAAAGGTTCAGATGTTAATTTTGAAATAGATATATATTAAAGAGGTAGTTTATGGCTTTTATGGATGAAAAAAGCTTCAAAAAGCATATATCATCAAAAAAATTCAATAATATATATGTTATCTTCGGCAACGAAAAGTATCTTTGCAAGCATTACACAAAGGAGCTTGTTGAAGCGGTAGCGGGCAAAGATCCTTGTGAGTTCGGATTTCATCAGTTTTCATCAGGTGCAGAGGTGCAGGCCTTGGCAGATGCCATAGGTGTCGTACCTTTTATGACGGAATACAACTGTGTTCTGGTGCAGGACTATGATGTTAACAAGCTCAATAAGGATCAGTACGATATGCTTATTGATGTGCTCAAAGCTACTCCCGATACTACAGTTGTGATTTTCAGCTACACAGCTCTCGATACACCCAAAGAGAAAGAGCAGGAAGACGAATCTGAAAAGAAGCGTCCGCGTTACAATTTCAAGCCTTTTTGCAATGCAGTAGATAAAATGGGTATGGGTTGTGTTGCAGAGATTAATATGAGAACAGCTACTGCTCTGGAGCATCAACTTGCAAAATGGGCAGATAAGCTTGGCAAGAAACTCTCTCTTCCTATTGCCTCCAAAATTATCTACTATTGCGGAACTGACCTTAACACTCTCCGACTTGAGCTTGATAAGGTTTGTGCTTATGCGGCAGATAAAGAAGAGATTACTCTGGATATGGTAGAAGCAACCGTAGTTAAAAATCTCGAAGCAAAGGTTTTTGATATGGTGGATAATGTTATCTACGGATATACAGATAAAGCGTACACACAGCTTCACCAGCTTTTTGCCCAGAGAGAGGACCCTCGCGGAATTGTAAGAATTCTCGGTCTTGCCTATGTGGACCTTTACAGAGCAAGAGTGACCTATCAGTCAGGCGGTATGATGAAAGATACAGCAGAGTATTTCAAATACGGCAAAAGAGAATGGGTGCTTAATAAAAGTATCAGAAAATCAGAAAAGCTTTCTACCAATGCTCTTCGTGAGAGTTTAGGAGCAATCACAGACCTCAGCGCAAAGTTCAACAGCGTTACAATCAATGAAGAAGCGGCTGTAGAAAAGCTTATTGCTGACCTGGTGCTGATTGCTGTGAGGGAGAGGGACAATGCTTAAGGTAAAAGAAGCCATTATAGTAGAGGGTAAATACGATAAGCAGCGGCTTTCTGAATTTCTGGATGCACTTATTATACCAACATCGGGTTTCAGAGTTTTTAAGGATAAAGAAAAACAACTTCTTATCCGCAAACTTGCCGGGGAAAAAGGTCTTGTGATTATGACAGACAGCGACAAAGCAGGTCTTGTAATCCGAAACTTTCTTAAAGGTATTGTGCCTGCAGACAGCATAAAGCAATGCTATGTCCCACAGATAGCCGGCAAAGAAAAAAGAAAAGACGCTCCATCAAAAGAAGGTTTGCTTGGGGTTGAGGGTCTGAGTCATCAGGTGCTTTTTGATGCATTGATAAAATGCGGAGCTGACGTCGGACAGGATAAAGAAGAAAGAATCAGAGAAGAATTTACCAAGAGCGATATGTATGAACTGGGACTTTCGGGCAGAGAAAATTCAGCTTTGTTACGTAAAGAATTAATGGCTTCTCTGGGTCTGCCACCTTACCTTTCTGCCAATGCGTTGCTTGATGTAATAAATTCTTTATTTTCTAAACAAGAAGTGCTTGACAAATTAAAAAACTTGTAATATAATTAATTCATACAAAAACAGTAATCATTATTGTTTTTAATAAATATTAAATATGAGGTGTTTTTATGAATCTTAAAGGTACAAAAACAGAAGCTAACCTGATGGCTGCTTTCGCAGGCGAATCCCAGGCAAGAAACAAGTACACATATTTCGCATCCAAGGCTCGTAAAGAGGGCTATGTTCAGATTGCAAAGCTTTTTGAAGAAACAGCTGCAAACGAGATGGAGCACGCAAAGCTTTGGTTCAAGCATCTTGGCGGTATCGGCACAACAGCTGAAAACCTTTTAGAGGCTGCAGAAGGCGAGAACTACGAGTGGACAGATATGTACGCTACTTTTGCTAAAGAGGCAAGAGAAGAGGGCTTCGATGCTATTGCTGACCAGTTTGAGGGTGTAGCAGCAATCGAGAAGGCTCATGAGGAGCGTTATCGCAAGCTTCTTGCTAACGTAACAAACGGCGAAGTATTCAAGAAGGGCTCCATCGTTATCTGGGAGTGCTCTAACTGTGGTCACATTGTAATCGGCACAGAGGCTCCTCAGGTTTGCCCCGTATGCTTCCATCCCCAGGCATACTTCAAGATCAAGGCAGAGAACTATTAATTAGTATAAACAACAAATCAAAAGGCTCGCTTAAAGCGGGTCTTTTCTTTATATAATAAAAGGCTATCTCATTGCAGTGTGAGATAGCCTTTAAGATTATTAATTATTCTTCGTCTTCTTTTTCAAGAAGTCTGATGGTAGCTGTGCCTATTCGTCTGTCTTTTACGCTGTCAACGGTAATTGAAAGATCTCTGAATTCAAAGCTGTCACCTTTTTTGGGGATGCCTTCAAGCATTTCAGCAATGAATCCGCCAACGGTGTGGCATTCGCTGTCTTCTTCGCTTTTGCTCATTCCGAAAAGTTCATACATATCCTCAAGTTCCATATCTCCATCAACTCTCCATTGATGGTCAGATATCTTCTGAATAGTGTTTTCAACTTCTTCGTCCTCGTCCCAGATTTCGCCTACGATTTCTTCAAGCAAATCTTCCATAGTAACAATACCCAAGGTGCCGCCGTATTCATCGGTAACAACAGCAATGTGAAGTCTTCTGCGTCTGAATTCAGAGAGAACAGAGGAGAGGTTCTGAGTCTGGAAGATAAACTGTGCAGGGCTTATAAGCTCTTTGAGTGTAGTTTTTTTGCCCGACGCTACTGTGTCAAGGTAATCCCATGTGTGCAGAATACCAACAATGTGGTCAATAGTGTCTTCGTAAACGGGAATTCGTGAGAATCTGTGCTTTTTGAGCACTTTCATAATCTTACTGTGGTCATCGTTGATGTTAAGAGCTACAACGTCAACTCGGGGAGTGAGCACCTCAACAACGGTTGTTTCGTCAAAATCAAGAACAGAACGTACCATTTCGCTTTCCTGTTTTTCAAGCACGCCTTGTTCTTCGATTTCTTCTACTATGTATTTGAGCTCATCTTCAGTTACTACGGGGTCGTCGCCTTTGATGCTGAAGATTTTAAGTGCAAGTTTCTTTATTCCCAGGAATAAGTAGATAAGAGGAGTGAGTATGAAAATCATTGCTCCAAGAATTCCTGCAAAGTAGAGAGCCAGTTTATCGCACTTTTCTTTGCCGAAGCATTTGGGGATGATTTCTCCGAATGTAAGCACCAGAAGTGTGATTACACCTGTAGACACAGCGGCTCCGTAAGCAGGGCAAATCTCAAGAAACAGCAGGGTTGCCAGAGCTGAACAACTCAGGTTTACGATGTTGTTCATAATCAGGATAGCTGTCAGAGCTCTGTCGTAATCGTTAACTATGTTCAATGCTTTCTGTGCCTTTTTGTTACCCTCGTCAGCCCAGAGTTTGAGTCTTACTGCACTTGCACAGGAATATACAGTTTCACTGCAAGAGCAGAATCCTGACATAACTATGAGAATAACTATTGCAACAGAATAGATAATGTTCGTATCCAAAATGTCTTTCACTCCTTAATATATAGTAGAATACCATAAAAAAATAAATCAATATTATAATAAAGAAATATAAAGAATATTATTATATTGTTCTTGAAGATTTTACTATGTAGTGGTATAATGATTATAATTATATACATTATCTTGTGCCGATTGGGGAAACTACTCCAAGAGGTGCAGATTGATGAAGAAATTATACAGACAAACCACAGACCAGAATAAGCATAATGCTCATAATTCCTACGTTAAGAACCCTTGTGAAGAAAGTGCAAATGTAGAGGATGACAACCCCATAAACGAACAGCACACAGAGCAGATTAACGAAACAGGCTCGGTTATTGTTAACCGACAGGGGACTATAGTCCATTGTCTGACAATAGTAGGACAGATTGAGGGACACTATATTCTTCCGTCCCAGAGTAAAGCTACCAAGTATGAGCACGTTATTCCTCAACTTGTAGCGGTTGAGGAGGATAACCGAATCCACGGGCTTATGATTCTGCTTAACACTTGTGGGGGAGACGTAGAAGCAGGTCTCGCCATAGCAGAGGTTATTGCAGGAATGAAAAAACCTGTTGTTTCCATTGTGCTTGGAGGAGGTCACTCCATCGGAATTCCTTTGGCGGTAGCTTCAAAGCATAGCTTTATTGCCAGAAGTGCTTCAATGACTGTTCATCCCGTCCGTACAACAGGACTTACTGTGGGAGCTCCCCAGACTTTCGAGTATTTCCGCAGAATGCAGGACAGAATAACCACCTTTGTTTCAGATAATTCAGACATCTCAAAAGAAAGGTACAACGAGCTTGTGCTAAATACAGGAGAACTTGTGCTTGATATAGGTACAATTCTCGAGGGTGAAGAAGCTGTAAAAGAGGGACTCATAGATTCCGTGGGTACTTTTGCCGATGCAATGGATTGTCTTTATGAAATGATAGAAAATTCAAAGGCGCAATAGGCCTTTGATTACATATATCACTTTGAATATCAAACAACTAATCCAATACTTTAATGGAGGTATCATAATGAACGAATACATACTTTCTCTGCTTCAGGGAATTGTTCAGGGACTTACAGAGTTTCTGCCTGTTTCAAGCAGCGGACATCTGAACATTTTTCAGCACTTTTTCGGTATCACCGAGGGCAATCTGTTCTTTAATGTAATGCTTCATCTGGGAACACTCGTTTCTGTGTGTGCTTTTTATCACAAGCTTATATTAAGACTTATCAAAGCTGTGTTTGCTATGATTAAAGACATTTTTACAGGCAAGTTCAGCTTTAAGAATATGGATGAGGATAGAAACCTTGTGGTTATGCTCATAATCGGTCTTATGCCTTTGTTCCTGCTTTTTGTTCCCATTGGCGGAGATATGAAAGTAAAAGACCTTGCAGAGATTCTTTCAGGTGGTCCCGGATTCTTTATTGTTACAGGTATGTCCTTGCTTCTCACATCAATCCTCCTCTTTGCAGGTATTGTTATGAACAAGCGCAGAGAAAAACTTGTGGCAGAAGGTAAGGCAGAGCCTAAAGAAAGATACAATGCACTCGATGCTGTTTTAGTTGGTATAACACAGGTTGTGGCAGCTATACTGCCCGGACTTTCCCGTTCAGGTTCAACACTTGCAACAGGACAGAGCAGAGGTATCAATAAGCAGAAAGCTTTGGATTATACCTTTATTCTGGCAATCCCTTCTATCCTTGCAGCAGCAGTGCTTGAATTTTTCGATGCAGTTTCTGCACCCGAAGGCCTTAATGTAAATATTGGTCCCGTTATTCTGGGTGTGGTTACAGCAGCAGTGGTTGGATATCTTTCAATTGCACTCTTCAAGTGGCTGCTCAAAACAGATAAAACATATGTTTTTGTTATTTACACTGCTCTTGCTGGTGTGGCAATTACAGTAATCAGTATTATTGAAATGGTAACAGGAAATATCATCTCTTTTGTGTAAGGAAGTAATTTATATAAAAGAGTAAAACGGAGGATGCAACTTGGCACCTAAGAAAAACACAAAAAAACGTACTTCTTCCTCAACTAAAAGAAGTACAACATCAAAGAATAATACAAAAAACAGAAATACCAATGCAAAAAGGGAACAGATGAATCCCCAGGCAAAGGCTGTAATTCTCTTTGCTTCAGCCATTGTTTTGCTGGCACTTGCAATTTTCCCCGCAGAAGCTTTTCTGGGCAAGTTCAGAGGTTTCCTGTACGGAGTTTTCGGATTTGGATTTATCCTTATTCCTTTCCTTTTGGGCTACCTGGCTGTTATGACTGCTAAAGAAAAGCAGGTGGCAAGACTGTCTACAAAGATGATTCTGTCACTATTAATCATATTGTTTGTGTCATCATTGTTCTTTATGTATGGCTCCGGTGATTATAAGGTAGTGGATTTCTTCAAATCTATGAAGCTGTCTTATCTTGATTCAAGTGACTTGTCAAAAGGAGTTGGCGGAGGAATTATCAGCTGCTTTGTGGGATATCCACTTGTTAAGCTTTGCGGAGACAATGCCTGGCCCAAATTCCTTGCAATTCTTGTTATTATCGTAAGCATTATGTTGCTCACAGGAATTACTCTTGTAGACCTTGCAAATGTAGCAAAGCGCAGACTTATTGCTCTCAGACAAAGACGTGAGCCCGTTAGTGAGACTGAATATTACGAGGAGGATAACGGCTATGTTGAGAAAATTCCTCAGCCTGAAGAAAAGCCCAGACGCCGTAAACGTGAAAGCAGAATTGATATTCCTCTCTCAAATGATGATGTTAATGCTAAGAAGCCTGATGATGTAACAGATGATGACGAGTCCTCTGCTGTGGAATCTTCTGCAGAAAGACTAATAAACTCTGTTCTTGCAGCGCAGAATGATGATTTTGCAGACAATGCAACCGGTGCTTCTGTCATAGCACAGCAGATTACAAAGTCAAAGGGTAAGGAGAAAATGTCCGAGGGTGCAATGCAGCCCGACCCCGAAACAGTAGCTGTTGATCCTATGGCACCTGCAAAGGCTGAAGATGAAGGTGAGGTTGTTGACCTTGAAGCTGAAATAAACGCTGAAATAGATAAGCTTGTAGATTTGAAGGCTGAAATTCGGCATGTTATAAACAGCC
>CALEIO010000106.1 GCA_937875885.1 uncultured Clostridia bacterium
CTCCACTCAACGAACTGCTGCTCTGACCCAGCTGCTGGGAACCTACACCATTGACCAGTTTGTTAACTATTATGACAATGTACTGGAATTCTCCGAGACCAACTATGAAGACAATCTGGTATCCTTGGGCAAACTGGATCTGGAGAGTCCCTCTTCCATCAATATCTATGCCTCTTCCTTTGAAAACAAGGATGTCAGCATTGCAGGTCGTATCGTTGCAAGGCGTATTATGGGTAAAGCAAGTTTTGTTACCCTTCGCGATGGTGATGGCGATATTCAACTTTATGTTCGCCGTGATGATGTCGGCGAGGACACCTATGCCGCATTTAAAAAATGGGACATCGGTGATGTTGCAGAAGTTAAGGGCTTTGTGTTCAGAACACAGATGGGCGAAGTGAGCATTCACGCTACAGGTGTAACTCTTCTTGCAAAGTCTCTCAATCCTCTTCCTGAAAAATTCCACGGTCTTAAAGACCCCGACCTTCGTTACCGTCAGAGATATGTTGATATGATTATGAATCCTGACGTAATGGATACATTCAAGAAGCGTACAAGAATTGTTTCAGAGATCAGAAGATATCTTGATTCCCTCAACTATTTTGAGGTTGAAACTCCCGTTCTTTCTACAATCGCAGGCGGTGCTAATGCACGTCCTTTCATTACACACCACAATACTCTCAACCTGGATATGTACCTGAGAATTGCTACAGAGCTTTACCTCAAGAGACTTATCGTAGGCGGTATGGAGAGAGTTTACGAAATTGGCAGACTCTTCAGAAACGAGGGTATGGACGTTAAGCACAACCCCGAGTTCACCACAATCGAAATCTATGAAGCTTTCACAGACCTGAGAGGTATGATGGAGCGCACAGAGCAGATTGTTAACAGATGCTGTGTTTCTGCAAACGGAACAGACCAGATTGAGTATCAGGGCGAGAAGATCGACCTTTCTGTACCTTTTGCAAGAATGACTATGATTGACGCTGTTAAGAAGTATGCAAACGTAGACTTCGGCGCATTTATGGGTGATACAGAGAAGGCAAAGGAAGTTGCAAAGGAACTTAACCTTGAGGTTAAGCCCACAGATACATGGGGCAACATCCTTAACACAGCTTTCGAAGAGTATGTAGAAGAGCAGCTTGTTCAGCCTACATTTATCACAGATTATCCCGTTGAGGTATCTCCCCTTACAAAGCGTATGGCTGATAATCCTCTTCTTGTTGATCGTTTTGAGCTGTTTGTAACACGTCGTGAACTTGCAAATGCTTACACAGAGCTTAATGATCCTATCGACCAGAGAAGCCGTTTTGAGCATCAGATGATGCTTCGTGAAGCAGGCGACGACGAAGCTAACGAGATTGATGAGGATTTCCTCACAGCTCTCTCTTACGGTATGCCTCCCACAGGCGGTATGGGTATGGGTATTGACAGACTTGTTATGCTTCTTACAGACTCTGCTTCTATCCGTGACGTTATCATTTTCCCCACAATGAAGCCTATTGAGGAAGGCAAGCGTGCCACAAAGGCAGCTGTAGCTCCTGCAGAAGATGTAAAAGAGGAAGTTATCGATTTCTCAAAGGTGGAGATTGAGCCCCTCTTTGCAGATTGTGTAGATTTTGATACATTCTCAAAGTCTGACTTCAGAGCAGTTAAGGTTAAGGCTTGTGAAGCTGTTCCCAAGTCAAAGAAACTTCTTAAGTTTACTCTTGACGACGGTACAGAGAATGAGCGCACAATTCTCTCCGGTATTCATGCTTATTATGAGCCCGAAGAGCTTGTAGGCAAAACTCTTGTTGCTATTACAAATCTGCCCCCCAGAGCTATGATGGGTATTGAGTCCAACGGTATGCTTCTCTCTGCTGTGCACACAGAAGAGGGCGAGGAGAAACTCAACCTCCTTATGGTTTCCAACCGCATTCCCGCAGGCGCAAAACTTTATTAATTTATGAATTAAGCCCGTACTTCGAAAGAGGTACGGGCTTTTTGTATCAGAATTTAACAAAGTTTTCGGGATTCTGTCCGTCGGTGAATTTGCTGTAAACTTCACCTGCATTACGGATGAGTGTTCTGATGTAATCATAGTGGCAATTATTTTTGTATCTGCAGTTGGTGCAGGTTTTGCCGTCGCACTCAAGAACGTATTCGTCAAAGGGGTTGCCATTTACAAGATTTCTTTCCAGCTGTTCAACATACTGTTTCTTATTGAATTTGTTGAGAATAGCAAACAGTTTGTCTTCATCAACACCTGAAGATTTAAGTGTAAGATACTGTCTTACACACAGGAAGTACGCCTTATCTTCGGGAGCGACTCTGATATGCTTTGTGAGTATATCAGCACACTGGATTGCTGTTTTGATGTCATTGGTCTTTACTGCAAAGTAGCCTGTTGTAGCATTCCACAAGGTGATTGCACCTTCGTTGTCAATGGGCAGACCGGAGAGGAACTTGAAGTTGCGACGTCTGGAGATAATGCCTGAAATCATCTGATTGAACATTTTCAGAATTCCGATGTCTGCAACGTCGTGTTTTTTGGGATTGCGCAGGATACGACTTACGGTGTCTCCGAGAGCGTATTCCTGAACAGGCTCGGTAAGTTTCATTCCTCGGGATTCAGAGAATCCGGGAACAATAACCTTGTAGCAGGGGAAGCCGAGGAAATTGTAGTTTCTGGCCAGAACAGGGCTGCCTGTCTGTCTGAAAATCTCGAGAGTTTTCTTAAGCAGCTCTGAATTGCTCAGGTTGCTGTTGTCTTCAAATCTGGTTGCTTCTTTTGTGCAGGTGAGTTCCTCTGCAAAGAAGTCGGTAGAGAAGCTACCGTTTCCTGTTTCAAGCTGATTCAGCGTGTTTACGGATGTGCGCACACTGTTTGTGTCGTTGAGAATGGGTTTGTATTCGTCAAGTGCGATTGTGCTGATGTTACGGCTCTGGAAAGTTTCTGTGAGGCTTCGCTGAATTGCAATCTCAAGGATGGGGTCAGCAGCAAAGTTTACGTGGTAGCCGTGGGAATTCTTGTTGATGATTCGGGTGCATACAACAGGGAATCCGTTGCCGATGGAAGCGTCGAAAATGGATACATCCAGCTCTTCGCATTCTCTGAGCTTTTTGAGAATTTTTGAAACCGTGGGGAATGACTGCAGTACATCTTCAGAAATTCTGGGGAATGAATATCCGTTGGCAATTGCCTGGGTACTTGCTTTTCTCTCCATAATTTCAGCCAGAGCGTGTACAAGGGCTTCTTCTTTTGTGTTGCCTACACAGCAGCCGTTGGCAGAGTACATATGCTCGATGAAGCCAGCCGGCAGATATACATACTTGTCCTCAAAAAGACTGTAGAAAGGAATGCATAGAATGTTGCCGTCGTCTGTGTGAGCGTACATTGCACACTGGTTTGCCAGTTCTTCTCTGGTAAGGCCCGGGTAGCTTTTTAAGAGATAATCAAACCATTCTGCATTATCGATAAGCTCCTGCTTTGTAAAATACTTTCCGTCGGGAGCAAAACACTGCAGATTTACCTCGGGGTCATTTTCGAAGGACTGGAATTTGTAGAAAAACAATCCGCTCTGAAGTCTTTCGATGAATTCACCATAGGCGCTGGCACGTGCAAATTCTTTTGTTACACCTTTGCCGTTTGAGTGAGGAAGACCTGTGCCTGCCTTAATGATAAGGCTGTGGCAGTTGTCTATTCCTGAATCGTTCCATTTTTCAGTGATTTCTACGTTGATGGATTTGAGAAGCTCTATAATTCTTTCAACTGTCGCCTGTGGAGAGGCGTCTTTGAATTTTTCGTCTATATACTGCATATTGTTCCCTTCTTTCAGAGAAATAATATTAAAATTATAACATATCGGATTTTTTACGTCAATGAGTGTCAGTTGCTTTCCAGCATTATACGGATAATCTCCTTGTCTGTGCCCGACATTCCGTTTCGTGCAAGACAGCCTATATTGCGGATGGTGTTTTCTACACCCTTGGCAACAAGACCTTCTCCCGAATAAAACTGATTTCCGTTTTTGTACATTGTCAGACCCAGAAGACCTGCATCCACAGCAGATGCAATCTTTGCTGCACAGCTTGCTTTTGCTCCGTCACAGATGATGCCAGAATCCATTGCAAGGGCATTTACAACTGTGTGGGCTATGGTATCGTATCTGCCCCCTTCAAGGTATGCAACACCTGCTGCAGCACCGCAAGCAGCACTTACAACTCCGCAGTAGGCAGAGAGTCTGCCGATGCCTGCTTTAAGGTGAATTGTCACAAGGTTTGAAACACAGAGTGCACGCAGCAGAGTTTCTTTGTCGGCTTTGATTTCGTTGGCGTAAACAATAACAGGGACGCTTGTGGTAATGCCCTGGTTGCCTGAGCCCGAACAGATTATAACGGGCATTTCGCAGCCATTCATTCGGGCATCGGAGCCTGCAGCGGCATAAGCGCGCATTTTCTGGTGAATGTCTTTGCTGTTTTGTGAGAGAAGTGTGCTGCCTATGTTTGCGCCGTAAGAGTTTTTAAGACCTTCTTCGGCTATTGCCATATTGTATTCAATCTGCTTTTCCAAGGGAGCGATTACTGTGGAAAGGTCAACCTTGTCGGCAAATTCGATGATGTTTTCTATGCTGAGAATGCTGTGGTCTGTAAGACCGTTTGTCTGTGGGATAACCTCTTTTTCAAAAAGTGTATTGTCGTCTTTCTTAAGGCATACTATATTTGTGTGGTGCTCTGTGATTCGTACGAATGATGAGCTTTCACCTTTTTTGAGGGTTATCATTATGTCGAAAATATGGGGAGTGTCTGCAAAGTGGACGGATACAGGGGTAGTTTCCAGAAAACTTCGTGTGTCGGAAATCTGCTCTTCGGTAATATGTGAGAGCACCTCAAGCTCCAGCTCTGCATTGCCTGCAATAATGCCTATTGCAGCAGCGGCGGGAATACCGCGGAGACCGCCTGTGTGAGGCACAACTACACTTTTAACATTTTTGAGGATGTTGCCGCTGACCTCGACTGTGACAGAGTCGGGGATTATTCCCAGAATCTCGCGGGCTTTTGCGGCGGCATATGCAATGGCAATAGGCTCTGTGCAGCCCATTGCAGGCACAAGCTCTTCTTTGAGAATATCAGCATAAGATGTGAAGCATAGTTTACTCATAGAGTAAGACCTCCCTTACAATATAAATTCATTATAACATAAGGAGTCGCAAAGTTGTAGTAGTTATTTGTAAATAATGGTTGTAAGTACAGATTTCTTGACGGCTTTATTTATGAATGATATAATTTTCTTATAAATTTCGGAATAAGGTTGTGGTCTTGTGAAGATTTACAATGGAATAGAAGAGCTGATTGGCTCAACACCTTTGGTTATGCTTAATAATTTTGCCAAGGATAAAGACCTTAAGGCACAGGTGTGCGCAAAGCTTGAATATTTTAACCCTGCAGGCAGTGTGAAGGACAGAGCAGCGGCATATATGATTAAGGATGCAGAAGAAAAAGGTCTGCTTAAAGAGGGGGCTGTAATTATTGAGCCTACATCCGGCAATACAGGCATCGGTCTTGCGGCTGTGGCTGCTTCAAAGGGCTACAGGGTTATACTCACTATGCCCGAAACAATGAGCCTTGAGCGCAGAAATCTGCTGAAAGCATACGGAGCAGAGATTGTGCTTACCGAAGGTGGACAGGGAATGAAAGCGGCTATTGCAAAGGCGGAAGAGTTGCTTTCTGAAACCGACAACAGCTTTATGCCCGGCCAGTTTACAAATCAGGCAAACGTACAGGCACATTATGAAACCACAGGTCCCGAAATCTGGAAAGATACAGAGGGTAAGGTTGATATATTTGTAGCAGGAGTGGGCACAGGCGGCACTCTGACAGGTACTGCAAAGTACCTCAAGGAGAAGAAGCCCGACGTTAAGGTTGTGGCTGTGGAACCAGCAAAATCCCCCATGCTTTCAAAAGGGGTGG
>CALEIO010000107.1 GCA_937875885.1 uncultured Clostridia bacterium
AACCTTCTTGCGAAGAACAACAACTGCACATGCTGCCATAGCCATCATAGCAAGAACAACGTAGATGTATGTTGCTGCGCCTGTGGGAACAGTGTCAGCCTCATCACCTGTTGCAGGAGCCTCAGTTGCACCAGTCTCGTCTTTCTCGGGAGCGGGAACTGTTGTAGCCTCTGTAGCCTCTGTTGCTGCTGTTGTAGCCTCTGTTGTGGGCTGTGTAGCTGCAGTTGTGGGCTCTGTTACTGCTGTTGTGGGCTCTGTAACAACCTCGGGAACATCAAGAGTCTCAACGATTGTGATACCCTCTGTTACGGAAGCTGCACCGCCTGTGAAGTAGGACTCTTCGCCGCCCTTAATTGTCATCTCGTCGAATACAGTTGCGATAGTTGCATCGCCAGCTGCCTTAACAACGAACTCGAGAGTTACGAGAGTTGCACCCTCTTTGAAGTTGAAGCCAGCAACCTTAGCTGCATTGAACTTAACAACACCGTCAACGCTTGCGTTGAAGATAACACCATCAAGGTTGGGGCATCTTGCAGGACCTTCTACTTCCCAATCTGCAACGTCGGGATCGTCAGAAAGGATGCGAACGAGCTCAAGAGCATTTGCATCGTATGCAACAGAAGCCTGAACGTCTTCGAAGAGTCTAGCAGCTGTTACATCAACTGTGTAAGTAACTGTTACGCCAGCAGGTGCATCGCAAGTAATTGCAGAGATAGCAACTGTGGACATTGCCATAACCAGCATAACCATCATGATAACGCTGATTACTTTCATTGTTTTGGACATAATAATTTCCTCCTTTTAATCTTATGCTTTTTAAGCAATATAATTATATAGCACACTTAAGAAAAAATCAATACCTTATTCAGTAAAAAAATCACTTATTTTTGCTAAATTTTCTGTAGATATTGTAATTTATTACGACATGTAATACAAAATATGCCATTATTCTCAAAGTTGTAACGGCTTTGATTGATTTTATCAATATTCTGTAACGATTTATGCAGACGTAATTCAGCAATAATACAGAAAAATCAGGGAAAGTACAAACACTTTCCCTGACAGCTTATTTCTTTTTCTCTGCTTTTTTTGCTTTTTTCAGCGCAATCTTTTCTCTGCGGATTCTCTGCTTTTCGTACTGATTTTCAAAGTCGGTCACGATTTTCTCTGCAGGTACTTCCAGCTTTGAGGGGTCGTGCAGATACTCTTTGAATTTGCGGAATGCCTGGGCAAAGTACACACCCGTTGCAATTCTCTCGTCCATAACAAGACCAACGGGGATGCATCTTTCCAGAGCAATCTCATCACCCTTGCGCTTGGGAACCTCTATCAGGTTACCCATAGCCATAGCCACGCTGGTTGTACCGAACTCGTATGTGTGATGATATATGTGATTGGTACGGATACTTGCAAGGTTTGTGATAAGCAAGGATTCGTGGAAGGGACTTGCATCAATAATTGCTCTGGGAAGCAGACCGTATCTGTCCAGAAGCTTAATGAGCTTTACGCCGATGTTGAGAAGTCCGGGCACGCTCAACAGTATATCGATAATTTTATCTGTGCTGTTGTTTGTGCTCATATTTCTATTCTCTTCAATATACTCGTCAATCTTTTTCTGTACATCAAAGATTGTGTCGCCGGGCTCAAAGTACATCTTGGACATAGTCTCCTGATTTATATCGCCTGCTTTAAGCACTACCATACCAACAGAAATTTCGTTTCTGGAATAAATCTGTTTATTTACAATAAAACGGTTAAGGTGAGGAAACTCGGCAAGGGTGCGCAGATACGCTGAAATAAACACACCCATATGGCTGAGGTAAACACCTTCCTTTTTCTTTTCGTTAAGATATTTTCTGATAGGCTCCAATGGAATATTCAGTGTAATCATATTCATTGAATCATATCGTCTGCTCATAAAATGAGCGGCAACTCTGTACAAAGAACATACATTTTTAGTTTTTCTTCCGTCAGGACGCATCAAATCCACCTCTTTTATCCTTTATAAATATGAACAACATATTAATAATATCTCTTTCTGACAAAAAAATCAATATATAGACAACATATTCCTTAATAACAAAATAAAGACTTCTGCACAACAGAAGTCTTTATATATGTATATACAATTATTAATCAGTTTCTGAATTTCTTCTTTCAGCTTCCATCTTCGAGTAAATACATCCGCAGAAATTCTGTCTGTAAAGATTGTATTCTCTCGAAAGCTCAATTGACCGCAGATATCCGCCCTTTTTCTTAAAATCCGAAGACAGATAGGCTGTATCATACACCTTTGAAAGCTCTTCACCAATGTCATTGAGAGCTTTTGCATCTTTGAGCGGACTGAGGGTAAGAGTGGTTGCAAAGTAATCTGCACCTGTGTTTTTTGCAATCTTTGCAGTGTATTCTAGGCGGAGTCTGTAGCATTTGCGGCAACGCTCTCCTCTTTCAGGTGATTTCTCAAGCCCTTTGGAAATATCATAAAATTCCCTTGGCTCATATTCACCCTCTATTAATGATATAGGATATTTTGCAGGCAGACTTTCAATAAGTCTTTTCTGCTCCTGTAATCTGAGGATATATTCTTCTTCTGAAGAAATATTAGGATTGTAGAAAAGAACTGTTATCCTGAAATATTCAGAGAGATACTCAAGCACATAGCTTGAGCAAGGAGCGCAACAGCTGTGAAGCAATAAGGTGGGCACCTGACCATTCTTCTCTGAATTTGCAATGAGTTGTTCCAGCTCTTTCTGGTAGTTTCTTTTGTTCATACAAATCACATCGTTTTTATTGTTCTCACAAAGAAATAATCTTATCAAAAAGCTCTTGTGCATTTCCTGCAATAATCCCGGCACCCGATTCCACAAGCACCGATTCACTGCGAAAGCCCCAGTTGACAGCCACAAGGTCCATACCTGCATTAATGGCAGTCTGCACATCAACCTCGCTGTCACCTACATAAACACAATCCTCCAAGGCATAGCCCGCCTGCTCTATGAGCTTAAACAAACTTTCGGGGTCAGGTTTGCGCTTCATCCCCTCTTTTTGTCCCCAGGCAAGGAGAAAACTGTGGTGAGGAAAGCATTTTTTGAGGATTGCATCCACAAACACATCTGCCTTGTTGGTAAGAACAGCTGTCTTTATCCCTTGTGCGGTCAACTTAGCAAGAATTTCTTCCAGACCTTCGTAGGCAACAGTTTTATCGGAGCTGTGCAGAGCATATCGCTCGTCAAAATCCTTGCGCACTTTTTTGTATAGTTCATCGTTACCGCCCTGGGATTTCATTGAAGTACGTACAAGATTTTCCATTCCGTGACCAACAAAGGAATAATATTCCTCCAGAGAATTTTGAGGTAAAGAATGCTTTGCAAGAGCATAATCCACACAATCTGCCAGGTCATATATTGAGTTAACAAGGGTGCCGTCCAGATCAAACACAACAAACTTTTTCACGGCTCATCCTCCGTATAATTCTTTTATGTAACATTAAAAACCTTTTTCCTGCTCCATAAGGATAGCTCTGCAAGGAGCCGCCTCGGAATCGGAAAGTTTCAGGGGGAATGCACAGAGGGTATATTCGCCGTCTTTGATACCTTTAAGGTCAAGCCCCTCTAAAATCGCAACACCTTTTTCTAATTGGCATTTTATACTTTACTACTTATAGTCATAAGTATAGTCAT
>CALEIO010000108.1 GCA_937875885.1 uncultured Clostridia bacterium
ATGGCCTCGCTGGCGAGGATACGTGAAACAAGCTGCTCAGCCGACATCTCAAGGGAGAAGATGCAGACGGTTTTCTTGGTCTGCTCAGCCACGTTTGTGGCAATGTTCAGCGCAAAGCTGGTCTTACCCATACCGGGTCGGGCCGCAAGCAGAATAAGGTCAGACCTGTTAAGACCTGTAATAACCTTATCCAGGTCCTTAATGCCCGATGAAAGGGGCTTGAGAGTCGGGTCGTCCTTATTAAGGGCATCCAGTCTGTCAAAGGTCTGGAGCACAATCTCGTCGATTCTCTGTAGTCCCTGAATGTTCTTTCCTCTGCGGATGTCAAAGATGAGCTGCTCTGCATTGTCAACAAGCATATCAGACTCATACTCGCCTGCTGTTGCCTTGTCAATAATCTGACGTCCTGCATAAATCAGCTGGCGCACATCATATTTATCACGCACAAGCTTGGCGTAAATCTCTACGTTTGAGGTTGAGGGACAGTTGTCCACAAGTGCCACAAGGTAGGTTTTGCCCTCGGTGGGGTCAAACTCCTTTTCGTGGCGGAGCTCCTCGTAAAGAGTTACAAAGTCAATGCTTCTGCCGTGAGTAAACATAGAGAGCATTGTGCTGTAAATAAGTCTGTGCAATGCAAGATGGAAAAATTCAGCCGAGGGCAGCAGCTCTGCCACTCTGCCAATGCATTCAGGCTCAAAGATAACCGCACCCAGAACAGCCTGCTCTGCCTCTGAACTGTAAGGCAGGCTCAGGCCATCGTAGTCGATTTTAGGGTTTTCGTAAGCCATTTCAATACTCCTGTAAAATAACTATGGTGAATAAACCTGTAATTGTACTTTAACTTAATGTATAAACACTAAACCTAAAAAGTAAAAGGGCAATTATGCCTCGGAAACGTTAACTGTCATCTCTGCAGCAATACCTGTGAAGAGCTTGATTTTTGCTGTGTAGCTGCCGATATCCTTGATATCGTTCATAACAATCTTGTGCTTGTCAATGTCAAGACCGAACTGTGCCTTGATGTTGAGAGCAACGTCCTTGGTTGTAACAGCACCGAAGAGTTTGCCGCTCTTGCCTGCCTTTGTCTTGATTTCCAGAGTCTTGCCGTCAAGAGCAGCCTTTGCGCTTTCTGCAGCAGCAACATCCTGATCGTGCTTGTACTTCTTGGAGTTTTCTGCATTCTTGTACTCATTCATAGCCTGAGCGTTTGCTTCTTTTGCAAGACCCTTGGGAATAAGGAAGTTTCTTGCATAGCCGTCAGATGCAGTAACAAGCTGACCCTTTTTGCCCAAAGACTTAACGTCCTGTAATAATACCAGTTTCATATATATTTCCTCTTTTCTGTGAATTCTGTTTTAATGGGATTGTGGGAAAATCAGTCGGTTTCGCTGTCGATAGCCTCAATAAGACTGCGCATTGCATTCTCAAAGGAGATATCTTTAATCTGTGCAGCAGCCATTGAGTGGTGTCCGCCGCCACCGAGTTTTTCCATAATAAGCTGAACATTTCTCTTGCCGTAGCTTCGTGCAGAGATGTTCACAGCGGAATCGTCTGTTCTGAACATTACAAAGGAAGCGTTAACCCCCTTGAGTCCCAGCAGCTCGTCCGCCGCCTTGGAGGCAATGAGTCGGATATCGTTCATATTCTCCTCGGCAAGTACGATAGCACACTTTTTGTAGATTCTTGCAGTAGAAACAAGGAGATACTTGTTTCTGTAAATCTCAATGGAATCTGCAAAAAGCTGTCTTACGGATACTGTGTCAGCACCGTGTTTTCTCAGGTAAGCCGCAGCCTCAAAGGTACGTGCACCCGAGTTTACCACAAAGTTCTTTGTGTCAAGGATAATGCCCGAAAGCAGAGCTTCTGCCTCGGGTTTCTTCAGGTTGATGTCGGGGAAGCTGTCGATAAGCTCCACACACATTTCAGCCGCTGAAGAAGCGTTGGGCTCGTGATAGAACACAACTGCGTTTTTAATATGATCAACACTCATTCTGTGATGGTCAATAACAATAAGATGGTTGCAGACATCCAGCAGATCTTTGCTCTCAACACGGGCTTCTGACTGGGTATCTACAACAATCAGCAGGGTTTTGTCTGTTGCCAGGGAAATTGCTTCCTTGGGAGAAACAAACACACCATTGCCGCAATGAGTCTTGTAAGAATCGATAAGACCCTTTGCCATAGAGGTTTCGTAGTCTACTGCAATATATGTATCTCTCTTGAGAGAGGTTGTAATGCCGCCGTAAAGTCCGATGGCAGAGCCGATGCAGTCAAGGTCTGTAAACTTATGACCCATAATGATAACCTTGTCGGCTTCCTCTACAGCGTCCATAAGTGACTTTGCAATAACCCTTACACGCACCTTGCTGTGACGCTCAACACCCGAGGATTTGCCGCCGAAGAACTGGTACTCTCCGCCGGAGAGCACAGCTCCCTGGTCACCACCTCTGCCCAGAGCCATTTCAAGGGCACGCTTTGCAGCCATCTGGCTCTTTCTGAGGGTTGCTTCTCCGCGGCCAAGACCGATGGAGATTGTGGCGCCTGTGTCGCCTGACTTGATTTCTCTTATCTTTGAAAGGATTTCAAACTTATTCTCGATAAGTTTCTTTACATCTCTTTCTTCAAAGAATACTGCATAACGGTTTCTGCTGATTCTGCGGTAAAGACCATTGTACTCTGCTGCCCACTTGCTGAGTGTTGACTCAACCTGAACAACAATACGAGCCATTTCTTCTTCGTCGTCACCGTCAAAGGCATCTTCGTTGTCCAGCACAATCATAGCAATAGACTGTCTGGATTCGTAGTATTCCTTCTCTATATTCTTAAGGTGGGTATCATCAAAGAAATACAGCACATAGCCTGTGTCCAGAGGGTTGGCATAAACTGTAAACTTGGACTCACCAATCTCAATATTTCCGCCTCTGCTGCCGCAAAGCTCTTCAACGCTCTTGCGGGCAATGAGTGCTGAAACAGGACTGCCCTGAATGTCAGACTCCTTGCAGAAAACAGAATCAAAAGCAGAGTTGTACCAGAGAATCTCGTTGTCTTCACCCACAACAGCCACAGGAAACCCGAAGCGGTTAAGATATCTCTTATCCATATTGCGGGTACCTGCCACCACATTCCTTACTGCATTTCTCACGTATCTTGTAAAGAACATTGAAATAACAAGCGAGCCCACAAGACCTGCAAAGGCAATAATAAGTTCAATGTAGAACAAGGTGGTGCTGAAGCGCAAAGACAACAGCGCAAACACAAACATTACCACCGAAAACAGGATAACAAAAGGTACAACATGCCACGCTTTCTTTTTCATACTCATTCCTCCTGGGCAGATTCCCCTTTGAATCTGCAGGGAAGGTCTTAATCAGACCTCCATCAAAATTGGCAGAATCATAGGATAGCGTCTTGTCTTGCCGCTGATATGGCGGG
>CALEIO010000109.1 GCA_937875885.1 uncultured Clostridia bacterium
AGGTACAAACAAGGGTGAATGGTACTCAAACTTCAGCATAGGAGAAGGCGAAGAGCATCAGGGATTTTCTGCAGCTTCAGATTTTTCTATAGAGAGCATTTCCGATTATGTCAACCACCATAACCTTGACAGCAAAAAATATTCTCTGTTGATTACAGGTCACTCCCGAGGTGGTGCTGTAGCAAACATCTGTGCAAAAAGATTTACAGATAAAAACACCTTCCAGAGCATCAGCGCATACACCTTTGCATCCCCTTGCACAACCACCTCCCCCAACGCCGAAAACCAACTATACAACAACATTTACAACATAATAAATCCCGAAGATTTCATCTGCTATATTCCCTTGAGTCAATGGAATTACTGCCGATACGGCATTGACATTCCCCTACCACAAGGAGAGAAAAAAGAAAACAAATCACTTTACGAAGATATGCAAAGCAAATTTCTTCTCCTTACGGGGTACAATCACACAGGTTATCCCTCGGGGCACGAAGACGTAGAAAAATTCCTCTCTGCTGCCGCAAAAATCGCCCCTACCGTTTCTGATTATTACAACAAAGAGATACCCCTTTATCCAAACAGCATCACCCTTTACGAATATATGGAAAATGCCGCTACCCTGCTCAGCGGAGAAAAATCCCTTTCCAAAGGTATGATTCTTTTGAGCGGAAGTGTTTCTCCTAAGTTTCATCCAATAACAAGATTTATGCTCCAGGGAATCCGCATCGAAGACCTGACAGAGGACAGCAGCATCACCCACAGCGCCATAGGATGTGCCCACACCTACGAAACCTACCAGGCCTGGCTGGATGTATTGGATGAAGACTACTTTTATGACACAATCAAAAACAACGACCAGGTATAATCCTCTAAAAATCAGGCAAAAATGATTTTATCAAGCCAAGAGGAGTTGCTGTATATGAAAAACACAAATAAAAAAGTCGTGCTTATTGGTACCGGAATGGTTGGAATGAGTTTTGCCTATGCCGCACTTAATCAGAATGTATGCGACGAGCTGGTGTTGATTGATATTGACAAACTGCGAGCTGCAGGAGAAACTATGGACTTAAACCACGGACTTGCATTTTCACACACAAGTATGAAGATATACAGCGGAGAATACAAGGATTGCAAGGATGCAGAAATCGTTGTTATCTGCGCAGGCGTGAATCAGAAACCCGGTGAAACAAGGCTTGAGCTTCTCAGCAGAAACACTGAGGTTTTCCGCACTATTGTAAATCCTGTGGTGGAAAGCGGTTTTACAGGAATATTTCTTGTTGCAACAAATCCCGTGGACATTATGACCCGTATCACCTATGATTTATCGGGATTCGATGCAACAAAAGTTATCGGCACAGGCACAACACTGGATACCGCAAGACTCCGTTACCTCCTGGGAGAATACTTTAACCTTGATCCGAGAAATGTTCACGCTTACGTAATCGGTGAGCACGGTGACAGCGAATTCACTCCCTGGTCCCAGGCTCTGCTTGCCACCAAACCCGTGCTCCACGTACTAAAGGATAACAGCAACAGATTCAGATACGAAGATCTGGAGCACATCAGCGAAGAAGTAAAAAATGCTGCACAGAAAATCATCCGCGCAAAGAAAGCAACTTACTATGGAATTGGTATGGCTATCACAAGAATAGTCAGAGCCATTCTCTTTGACGAGCAGAGTGTGCTTACGGTATCAGGCAAACTCAAGGGCGAATACGGAATATCACAGGTTTTTCTGGGAAATCCCTGCATTATAAGCCGACAAGGAATCGACCGAACAATTGAATTGTCTCTTACAGATAATGAAATCAGCAAACTGAAAAACTCCTGCTCTGTACTTTCAGAATGCTACAAAGGTCTGAGCATCCATAAACACTCCACCTTATGAAGAAACAAATAATTCACATTTTGTTTATGCTAATACTATTGTCTTAAGGCACGTATAATGATAATATATATACAGCAAGAATAAAACAGGAGAGATTTTATGAACGGATTCTTTTACAGAATACAGAAATTTATGGCCGGCAGAAACGGAATCGACAAACTGAATCGTTTTCTTTTTGTCGTTTACATAATTCTGGCTATCCTCAGCATTTTTATACATTCTTTGATTTTTTACCTCGTTCAGCTTTCTTTTGCCGGTGTAATTGTTTTTCGTATGCTTTCAAAAAATCTTGTACTCAGGACGAAGGAAAACCGAATTTATATGAAACTGGAAGCTTCAGCAAAAGACTTCTTTATCCGCCAGAAGAATAAATTCAGAGACAGAAAAACTCACCGCTACATCAAATGCAAATATTGCAAAGCAACACTCCGTGTAAAACGCAACAAAGGAAAACACACCGTACGCTGTCCCCGTTGCAGACAAGAATTCTCTGTTATAATAAGATAAACAAAAAACCTGCCGTTCACTAACGACAGGTTTTATTTTTTCACAATATTATTATGCAGTCATAGTTGTCATCAGCAGATATGCTGTGTACCCTGCATAGCCAAGCACAGAAAGACCACCCACAACTCTGCCCATTCTCTTGTTGATAGCACAAGGAATGTAAACAAGTACAGTTACTGCAATTACAATGATGATATTAACAAGTCCACTCTTGTCAACGGGAATTGCATTGATTGAAGAAGAAAGGCCGAGAATCAACATCAGATTGAAGATATTTGAGCCGATTACATTACCAAGAGCAAGACCGCTCTCGCCCTTTCTTGCTGCAACAACACTTGTTACAAGCTCGGGCAGACTTGTGCCGATTGCAATAATTGTAAGGCCGATAAAGGTTTCGCTCCAACCAAAAGCACGGGCAATATCCTGTGCATTGTTAACAACAAGGTTGCCACCGAAGATAACCGCAGCCAGACCGCCAACAATCGCAACTGCGCTGATCACGGGAGACATAGTCTTTACTTCTTCAGAATCCTGGGCTTCTCTGTTTTTGAAAGCCATAAAAAGAATAAAGGCAATATATGCCACAAACAGCAAAAGCATAAGAATTCCGTTGAATCTGCTGAGCTTCATACCCACAAATGTCATAACAAGAAGCACAATGCTCACAGCAATATTAACAGGGAAATCTCTGTTAAGAAGCTCTTTTTCAATCTTATAAGGCTTGATGAGTGCACACACACCTGCCACTACCAACAGATTAAAAATATTTGAACCGATTACATTGCTGATTGCAATTTCATTTGAACCGTTTATTCCCGCAGTAATACTAACTGCTGCCTCGGGAGCACTTGTGCCCATAGCAACTACTGTAAGTCCGATTACAAAACCGGGAATTCCGATAAGCTTTGCAAGGGATGAGCTTCCGTCAACAAAGAAGTCCGCACCCTTTATCAGCAGTACAAAGCCCACCAAAAGCAACAAAACATCAATAAACATATTAATTCCTCCATACTGAAAGTCCGGTGCAATAAAAAAAGACCTATACTGCACCTGTGCGCAGTAAAAGTCTCGTAACAAAACAAGGTTTTGGGTAAGGCCCGGAATTTCTTCGTGATGACGAGCCGTACCACAGCTATCGCTGCAACTACTCCCTCTTACTTACGTTATTTTAATATATGATCAGTAAAAAGTCAATAATTCCCTGATATTTTGCATAACAAAACGCCCCGATAAACTCGGGGCGTATGCTATATATTTTATGGATTACAGATCGTAGTAATAACCAAACTCTGCGGGATGAGGAATCTGATTGATCTTCTTTGCCTCTGCACGCTTGTTCTTGATCCAGAGCTTGAGAAGTGCCTCGGGGAATACGCCGCCCTTTGTCAGAACCTCTTTCTTTTTGAGGATGCTCCCGCCTTGATGCTGAACCCCGAGCACCCCCTTGCAAAAAAGGAGTTTGTTACCGTAGAGGAGCTTTCCGGCAAAGAGCTTATTTGGCCGAGAACCAATTACGGCATGAAAAATCTTTTCTTGAAGGAATTTGATTCCCGCCGCTTGCCGCCGCCCCGTTTTACGTACCATCATTATCATACGGTTCATACCGCGGTTCAAAAAAACGTCGGTATGGCTTTGATGACCCTCCGTTGCCAAAGCTCCATGAATCAAAATTTCGTTTTCCTTCCCGTCAAGACCGAGCTTTGCCGCTGGAAGCACCATCTCTTCTGGCGTAGCGATCACGCTCTCACCCCCGAGGACAACGCCTTTTTGGATTTTGTGAAAAAATATTATTCCATTTAATGAAAGAA